>JAUNNN010000092.1 GCA_030531435.1 Lachnospiraceae bacterium | reverse complement strand
AGATGGGTGGAAACAAGATTAGCGTAGGTTCACTGGATTTGAATTTGCCATTTAGTGAAATATCAGAAAGATTAGAGAGAATTGCCTCAGATTACTTTGAGGTTAGCGCATAAGTAAGGAAGTACCATATGAACAAAGAACAAATGCATCAGATTTTTGCTCATTATATTGATAATTTTGAAATGATTAATAATAAGGAGCATGAAGAATATTATAAATGGCAGGTTTGCGCTGAATTTAAGAACTTGATGGACGATGCTCTTGGGGCAGATACAGAAGATTTTGCAGATGCGCTGTATAAGGTTAAGGTTTGCAGTGCAAATATCATTGATAGTTACACTCAGCCTTTTTATGGCTTAGTAGAGCTTGCGAGGAAAGAACCGGAGACCGTCCAGCAGATGTTCAGTGACCTTTATTCAGATGATAAAGGGAATGTAAAGGTTCAGATGCAGCTTATAAAGGACTTCTTTGATCAGTGTAGTGAGTTATTAGATAAGTATTATCCTGATAGTTATCTTTATAAGCAAAATTCACATTCAGTTTCATCATATTTGTTCTTGTATGATCCAGATCATCATTATATGTATAAGGCTACACAGTCACAGGTGATGGCTGACTGTATAGAATTTTATGATGATTGGGGGACTGGAGATAATATAAAGCTGGATGTTTATTATCGTATGTGTGATGAAATTTTAGCAGGGATAAAAGCGTGTCCAGAATTATTGAAGACAAATAGCAGCCGCTATGATGGAGAACTTAAGCTGAATCCAGGTAAACTGCATGAGGATAAAGAATTGCACATACTGCTATTTGATATTATTTATTGTTCTCATGTATATAACTTATTTGATGGAATCACTTTTGCAAGGCCTAAATCTAAGGAAAAGCAGTTGATAGTTGAGCAAAAGAATAAGGCTAAATCTTTATTAGCTGCATATGATGAGGCAAAACTTGCTGTAGATAATCTTGATGAAGCACTTATGTATTTTGCTTCTTCAATTAAGGCTGCGGGCGTGGTAAATCATAAGATGTATGGTGAATGTGAAGTAATTGCTGTGGATCCAAGATACCTTAAGCTACGAATTGTTAAAAGTGGTGAAGAGAAGCTTCTTGGTCTTTCTGTTGTAATTGCAAATGGAATTATTAGCCTTGGCACTGATGAATTTAAGGCGAAGAAGGATTTATATCTGCCTTTGCTTAAGAAGGGTGAGAGTGTGCCAAGGGCATTGGAATATGCAGCAAAGGCATTGGAACCATATAAAGAGTATCTTGATTAAAAATCTGAAATAGGAAAAGGATATTTCTCATGTTGATGGATAAGAATGAATTTTTAACTAAATATACGAACCATCTGAATGAGAATCAGTTAAAGGCAGTTCAATCTGTAGATGGACCGACATTGCTGTTAGCGGTGCCTGGAAGTGGAAAGACTACAGTATTGGTTAATCGTTTGGGCTACATGGTATTTTGTAATGGAATAGAACCTCGAAATATTCTTACACTTACATATACAGTAGCAGCTACTAACGATATGGCTAGAAGATTTGTTTCCATTTTTGGTGAAGAATATGATGGATTATTAGAATTCAGAACAATTAATGGTATTTGTTACAAGATAATTCAGCGTTATTCCCAAATGATAGGGAAACCTGCATTTGATTTGGTAGCGGATGAAAAGGCTTTAGGCAAGATATTGACTGACATCCTGGTAAAAAATTTGTCAGAATATCCAACAGAAAGTGATGTTAAGGGTGCTAAGACACTTATCACGTATTGTAAAAACATGCTCCTTAAAGAGGATGAGATAGAGAAGCTTGGAGATCAGGAAGGGATTCCACTTCTTAATATATACAAAGAGTATAATGCGTATCTTAAG
>JAUNNN010000091.1 GCA_030531435.1 Lachnospiraceae bacterium | reverse complement strand
CCATGTATTGTTATCAATTTGTATTATTTCTGCCATAATCTCCTCCACATTAAATAAGAATTTAATATGCTTCTATTATACTCAGTTAATCATAGCTATCAAATTATAATTGATGTTCTATTTTATAAGCAGTTGTACTGTAGTTGTGGTAATATAGTTCTGTTAAATTCTTATTGAACGTAGCAATGGGGTTTGGTTTTCTTGGTATAGAGAATCAACAGGAAAGCAGGCTAAAACATGAGAAAAACAACAAAACTTACGCTTTTTATACTGATTTCTTTTTTGCTACCTATGGCAGCTTTGTTTCTTCAAAGCAGGATTACGAATGATAACGTCAGCTTGTTGCTTTTCGGTGTGCAGGCGGCATCGCCTTCGATAGCCGCGTTTGCAGTTCTCTTGTTAAGTAAAGAAGTCCGGCCGCATTTTAAGGCTATCTATCAAAAGGGACATATAACTGCTGTGATAGTTATTCCGGTGCTGATAGCATCGATAACCATGCTGATTAGTAAATCAGTGTATTGTATCGTGTTTGAAAAAGCATTTTCTCTGGGAAATATATCCGTGACTAAATGGCTGATCTTACTGTGGGCGTTAGTTGCAGAAGAATTGGGATGGAGAGGATATCTTGAGCCGTTCCTTCGGGAAATGAAGATCAAGAAATGGGCCGTTCCCTGTGTAGTAGGCATTATATGGAGTCTTTGGCATTACCATTATTTTATTCAAGGCAGAATTGATGTTCCCATTCTGCTGTTTTGTGTCGGTTGTATAATCGAAAGTTATATATACAGCATATTGGTAAGTACCACAAGAAATGTGCTATCTGCAATGATCTATCATTTTTCATGGAATCTGATGTTAAATCTGTTCATGATCAGTCCTTCCGATAACGGCGGCAATATCATTCCGTACACTTTGGTGATCATATTGGAAACAGTGGGAATAATCATATATGGATTATACCGGCGGAATAAAGAAAGCTCTTCGGACAATCCGTAGATTTTTGTGAAGAAATGCCGGTCGCCTAAATCCTGAATTAACTGAACCAAGAAATAGCAGGCCGTCGCGCAGCGACTTAGTTCAATTGAAATTTTATATCATCCCTACAAACTGAAAGTTTGCGTTGCTTTCAAGTTCTCAGCATTATATAAAGTCAACTATCCCTAATTGGCAACCAAATCTCAATAATTGAATTTTCTCTATTCCAATGAAAACGATAGTCATATCTTTCAAAATGCAGAAAACTCTCTTGCATTGGTATGTATTCCGTATTAGGTAATATTTTTTTATAGATTTTACTATAAGTTTCGTATATCTTATCCATAGAACCAATATGCTCTACAACCATATATTTGCACGAAGCAATTTCTTTTGAAACAAATCCCTCTGGGACTACTATTTTTCGTGGTATTGCACAGTAATAAAATAATCTATCTTCTTTTCTTTCCATAAAGGCATATTTAATCCAATTTCCCGATTGTGATAAATATGCTTTTTTCAGGCTATTATTAAATTCCCTCCAAAACTCCACACATATTTTTATATTCTCTTTTTGCCTATTTGTAAGTTCTATTTCCTGTCCAATCACTGAAAAAGAGTCCATTTCACAAATCGTATAATTCATCATTTCTCCTTGTGCGCTGTTATAATGGTATAACCATACGCATTAGCAGTTATTATACAAGCATCTATATGAACATACCAATTTTTTCCGTTTCTTAGTGGGTCATGAAGCGGAAGATGGGGCGAGCGTCGTCCAGTGGACGACATGCTGCGAGCCGACCGAGCCGGCAGGCGAGACCTTGAAACCACTGGGTTTCAAGGCACTCGTCGGCTGGCTCTAAAATGAAAAATGACCCAGACATTTGTCTGAGTCATTTTCATTTTAAGTTGTGCGGAAGATGGGACTTGAACCCACACAAGCGCAATGCTTACAAGATCCTTA
>JAUNNN010000011.1:19279-52063 GCA_030531435.1 Lachnospiraceae bacterium | reverse complement strand
CTTCTTTGGTCTTTCAGGAACAGGTAAGACAACACTTTCTACAGATCCTAAGAGACGTCTTATCGGTGATGATGAGCACGGTTGGGATGACAACGGCGTATTCAACTTCGAAGGTGGATGTTACGCTAAGGTTATCGGTCTTGATAAGGAATCTGAGCCAGATATCTACAACGCTATCAAGAGAAACGCTCTTCTTGAGAACGTAACAGTTGATGCTAACGGTAAGATCGACTTTGATGATAAGTCAGTTACAGAAAACACACGTGTTTCTTACCCAATTGATCATATTACAAATATTGCTTCAAAGGTTAACGGCGTATCTGCTGGTCCTGCTGCTAAGAACGTTATCTTCTTATCAGCTGATGCTTTCGGAGTACTTCCTCCAGTATCAATCCTTACACCAGAACAGACACAGTACTACTTCCTTTCAGGTTTCACAGCTAAGCTTGCTGGTACAGAAAGAGGTATTACAGAGCCAACACCTACATTCTCAGCTTGCTTCGGTCAGGCATTCTTAGAGCTTCACCCAACAAAGTATGGTGAGGAACTTGTTAAGAAGATGGAGAAGTCTGGTGCAAAGGCTTACCTTGTTAACACAGGTTGGAACGGAACAGGTAAGAGAATCACAATCAAGGATACACGTGGTATCATCGATGCAATCCTTAATGGTGACATCCTTACAGCTCCTACAAAGAAGATCCCAATGTTCGATTTCGAAGTTCCTACAGAGCTTCCAGGTGTTGATCCTAAGATCCTTGATCCTAGAGATACATACGCTGATCCTACAGAGTGGGAAACAAAGGCTAAGGATCTTGCTTCAAGATTCGTTAAGAACTTTGTTAAGTACACAACAAATGATGCTGGTAAGGCATTAGTTGCTGCAGGCCCAAAGGCTTAATAATTTAGCATAATAATACAAGAGGCACACTCGTTTGGGTGTGTCTCTTTTTTATTACATCTATGTTATAGTTATGTCGACACATAAAAATATATATAGTAATATATAAATATGAATATTGGAATAATTGGTGGTGGCGCGTCTGGAATGATGGCGGCAATTACAGCTGCAAGGCGCGGGCACAAGGTTACAATAATTGAACATAATGCCAGAGTGGGTAAAAAGATTTTATCAACTGGTAATGGACGCTGTAATTATACTAATGTGGATATGTCATTAAAGCATTTCCATGGCGGGGATAAAGCGTTTATTGATTCTGTATTACGTGCATTTGATCAGAAGAAAACAGTTGAATTCTTTAATGAACTGGGAGTATTTCCAAAGGAAAAGAATGGCTGTATTTACCCATATTCTGAACAGGCAAGTGCAGTACTTGATTGTCTTAGAAATGAAATCATTAAACTTGAAATAGATGTTTATGTCGAATGCCATCCCGAAAAAATAACTACAACTAATGATATAGAAGCGTATAAGTATATTAAGTCCTCTAAAGGTAAATATACTGAGTTTTCATACCCCGAAGTTTTTAGAGTTGATACAAATAAGGGTATTTTTTATTTTGATAAGATAATAATTGCCTGTGGTTCTAAAGCCAATGAAAAGACAGGCTCTGATGGCAGTGGATACAGTATTGCTAAAAGTCTTAATCATAATATAAAAAAGCCATTACCAGCACTTTGCGCTCTTAGATGCGAAGAAGGCTTCTTTAAATCAATTGCAGGTATTAGGTGTAGTGGAACTGTTAAGCTTTTAATTGATGGTGAAATAAAAAAAGAAGACACAGGAGAAATCCAGCTTACCGATTATGGTATTTCAGGAATTCCTGTATTTCAGGTTAGTTACCTTGCAGCGAGAGCAATTAATAAAGGTAAATCAGTAAATGCTATTATTGATTTTATGCCTGATATTGATACTATAGATGAACTATATGATCTAATTACTGAAAGAATAAGAAATAATCCTGGTAAATGCATGGATGAGCTGCTTGTTGGTCTATTCCATAAGAATTTATGCATGTTATTTAATAAAATTTCAGATATTTCAGGCAAAATCAGCTGTGGTGAAGTTAAAGGAAATGAGATTAATAAACTCTGTAAAGTAATTAAGAACTTTAAAGTTAAAGTTGTAACAACTAATTCTTACGATAACGCACAGGTTTGCTCGGGTGGAGTAAGATGCGATGAGCTTAAAAACACACTAGAGTCTAAAATCGTTAAGAATTTATATTTTGCAGGGGAAATAATAGATGTAAACGGTGATTGTGGCGGATATAATCTTCAGTTTGCCTGGTCATCAGGATATGTTGCAGGATGCTTAAAATAACACAAGTTAAGCTTCCAGTTGTACATTCTGGAAGTGATATTAAGAAAAAAATAATAAAAGAGCTTAAGCTAAATAAGTTGTTTTCAGGAAATATTCCGAGTTTTTCATATGACATTATTAGAAGATCTATAGATGCCAGGAAAAAACCGGAAATATTTTATGTGTATTCAATTTCTGTAGATTTTCATAGTACTGGTGTTGAAAATCAAGTTTTAAAGAAATGTGGTAATAATAATGTGTCTATATATGACAAAGTTACATATAAGGTTCCAGAAAGCGGAGACATAGCTTTAAATAATAGACCATTAATTATTGGAAGTGGTCCAGCGGGATTATTTGCTGCCCTTATTTTATCAGAGAGAGGGTATAAGCCAATTATTATTGAACGTGGTGCAAAAGTTGATAATCGTGTGGAAAATGTCAATGATTTTTGGGCGAATGGGTCAGTCAACAAGAATACAAATGTTCAGTTTGGTGAAGGTGGCGCTGGTACTTTTTCTGATGGAAAGCTTAATACAGTAGTAAAAGATCCAAGCGGAAAAAATCAGTTCGTTCTTGATACATTTGTAAAATTTGGCGCAAAGCCAGAAGTATCCTATGATTCAAAACCACATGTTGGTACAGATACTCTTAGAGATGTTGTTAAAAACATGAGAGAGCATATTATTAACTGTGGTGGTCACTTTATAAATCTATGTCAGATGACTGATTTAGTCATAGAGAATAATGCTATAAAAGCAGTAATTGTGGATAATTATTCAGGCTGTGAATATGATTTATCAGATGGTATTACTGTTAGAGAAGGTATAAATACTATTTATTCTGATAATGTGATTGTTGCCATTGGACATTCTGCAAGAGATACATTCCGTATGCTTTATGATAAAAAGCTTGATATGCAGCAGAAGAATTTTGCTGTTGGTTTAAGAATAGAGCATCCTCAGTCACTAATTAATGATATTCAATATGGTATTGGACATGATAAATCATTACCTGCTGCCGATTATAAGCTCACAAATAAAGCATCTAATGGCAAGAATGTTTATTCTTTTTGTATGTGCCCTGGTGGATTTGTTGTTAATGCATCATCTGAAGATAAGAGATTATGCGTTAATGGTATGAGTAATTCCAAAAGAGATGAAAAGAATGCTAACAGTGCACTTATTGTAAATGTTGATTCTTCTGATTTTGGTTCAGAGGATGTACTTGCTGGAATGTATTTTCAGGAAAGGCTTGAAGAAAAAGCATATGAAATTGGTAAAGGTAATATACCTGTTCAATGCTTTATCGACTATAAATTAAATAAAAAGACAGAAGAATTTTTAGGTGTTGAACCTATTACAAAAGGAAAATATGAAAAGGCAAATTTAAGAGAGCTATTTTCTGATAATATTAATGATGCAATTATTGAATCAATAGGGAAATTCGGCTATACTATGAAAGGCTTTGATGGTGACGGAGCTTTACTATTTGGTATTGAAGCTAGAACATCGTCGCCGGTTAGAATTGTTAGAAATGAAAATCTTGAAAGCAATATTTCTGGTATTTACCCTTGTGGTGAAGGCGCAGGATATGCTGGTGGCATAACTAGTGCTGCAATAGATGGCATAAAAGTTGCAGAAGAGATTGTTAAAAAATATAAATCATTTAATTAAAGGTAAGTCATGACAGAAAAAGAATTCAGAGATAAACTTAAGGATAAAAAGAGAATTGTAGTAAAGATTGGTTCTTCATCTCTTCATCATATGGAAACAGGAGAGCTTAATCTTACTAAGATGGAAAGACTTATTAGAGAGCTTTGCGAGCTTAAAAACCAGGGGAAGGATGTTATTCTTGTTTCATCTGGTGCAATTGCAGTTGGTAGAAAGGTATTAAATGTAACTCCTAAGGATACTTCTGCAAAACAGGCTTGTGCTGCTGTTGGACAGGCAAGACTTATGATGGTATATGAGAGATTATTTGCTGAATATAACCATCTTACTGCTCAGGTACTTATGACTAAGCAGACTATTATTAATCCAGAATCAAGAAGAAATGCAGAAAATACATTTAATGAGCTTCTTAAAATGGGTGTTATACCTGTTGTTAATGAAAATGATACAGTAGCCGTTGCCGAAGTCGAAGATACATTTGGTGATAATGACTTTTTATCAGCTATTGTTTCAGTAATTGTTGATGCAGATTTATTAATTCTTCTTTCTGATATTGATGGATTATTTACAGATGATCCTAGAGCTAATAAAGATGCAAAATTTATTAGCTTAGTTGAGAATCTTGATGATTCATATATGCTTATGGGAAAAGAAACAACAGGAAGTGGTGTTGGAACTGGCGGAATGAGCGCTAAGCTTCATGCAGCAACTGTTGCTGTAAATGCCGGATGCGATATGCTTATTGCAAATGGTGATGATGTCAGCGTTATACATAAAATCATGGAAGGAAGAGACTACGGTACATTATTTGTTGGAAAACGCGATGATGCATTTAACATTGCTGGTTACGTAGGAATGACAAGACAATGACATTAGAAGAAAAGATTACACGAATAAATGAGCTTTATCATAAATCTCAGGATGTAGGGCTTACTGACGAAGAAAAAGAAGAACAGGCAAGTCTTAGAAGAGATTATATTGATAGCTTTAAGGCTAATCTTAAAGCACAGCTTGATAATATTGATATTAAAGAAAAAGATGGCAGTATTACAAATTTAGGTGAAAAATTTGGTAAAAAATGAAATTAGACAGAATGTACTGGCTATGAGGTCATCATTATCGGAGATGATGTGTACAGTACTTTCTAATACAATCTATGACAATTTAAGACAGGTTTTAGCCTACCAGAGCGCATCAACTGTTTTTTGCTATGCATCATATAGAAATGAAGCAGATACTAAAGAAATAATTGATGGAGCACTTATGGAAGGTAAGAGAGTTGCTCTTCCTTGTTCATACACAAAGGATGGTGTTCCTCATATGGAATTTTATGAAATACGTTCTAGTGCTGATCTTGTTGAAGGATATAAGGGCATACTTGAGCCAGACAGAAGAAAAATGTCAGTTAAAAAGGCTGATTTCTTTCCTAATGTTGTAATCGTACCTATGGTTGCATTTGATGCAAATTTAAATAGAATAGGTTATGGAAAAGGCTTTTATGATCATTATTTCAATTCTCATGATGTTGGAATTAAAATTGGCATCGCATATGGTTTTCAGCAGGTTAATATGATTCCAGCAGATGTGAATGATGTGAGAATGGATGTTATAGTAACGGAAAATGGAGCAATTTATGGACAATAAGGCAGAAAATGCTTTAGAAAATTCAAGACAGCTTGAATATATAGAAAAAACAAAAGAATTAATCGCAAACAAAAAGAAAGCTCTCGGAAGGGAGCTTACTTTTCATGTTACCACCTTTGGCTGTCAGATGAATGCCAGAGATTCAGAAAAGCTTTCAGGTATTTTAAAGGCAATTGGCTTTATTGAGATACCAGATGAAGATAAAGCTGATTTTGTTATTTTTAATACGTGCACAGTTAGAGATAATGCAAATCAGAGAGTCTATGGAAGACTTGGAACTCTAAAGGCACAGAAGAAGAAAAATAAAGAAATGAAAATTGCATTATGTGGATGCATGATGCAAGAAGAAACTGTTATAGAGAAAATAAAGTCTAGTTACAGTTATGTAAACCTTATATTTGGAACACATAATATATTTAAGTTTGCAGAGCTTATTTATACTATGTATGAAAGCGACAGAATGGTTATTGATATATGGAAAGATACAGACAAAATTGTTGAAGATCTTCCTGTAGACAGGAAATATCCATTTAAGTCTGGCGTAAATATTATGTTTGGCTGTAATAATTTCTGTACGTACTGTATAGTTCCATATGTTCGAGGAAGAGAAAGAAGCAGAGAGCCAAAGGAAATCATTAACGAGATTGAAAAACTGTCAAAAGATGGTGTAAAAGAAGTAATGCTTCTTGGACAGAATGTAAATTCTTATGGAAAAGGCCTTGATAATGGTATTTCTTTCCCTGAACTTCTTAAAGAAATTGAGAAGATAGAAGGAATTGAACGTATCAGATTTATGACTTCTCATCCAAAGGATTTATCGGATGAATTAATCGATGTAATGAAGAATTCTAAAAAAATCTGCAGACATTTACACCTTCCATTGCAGTCAGGAAGTACAAGAATTCTTAAAGCAATGAACAGGCATTATACAAAAGATAGTTATCTTGCTCTTGCAGAAAAAATCAGGAGGGAAATTCCTGATATTGCTATTACAACAGATATTATTGTTGGTTTTCCTGGGGAAACAAAAGAAGATATTGATGAAACAATAGATGTAATCAATAAAGTAAAATATGATGGCGCTTTTACCTTTGTATATTCAAAGAGAACTGGAACTCCTGCAGCAAGTATGGAAAACCAGGTTACTGAAGAATTTGTTAAGGAACACTTTGATCGGGTATTAAATACAGTTCAGGAAAGAGCAAAAGATAGGGCTGTTCTTAAAACAAATAGCATTGAGGATGTCCTTATTGAAGAAATAAATGATCATGATGCCACCATGGTAACAGGAAGACTTTCAAATAATCTTTGTGTACATGTTAAAGGTACAGAAGAGCTGATTGGTAAAATAGTTACTGTTAAACTTACAGAATGTAATGGATTTTATTATATGGGTGAAATCGTTGATTAACACCTATATGTAGTGGATGATTTTTCTTCTAAAATTTTGTATAATAAATAGGCTTTACGCAAATAATGTAGATAGCAGTTATCTATACGATAGATGGCTGATTATTTAAATATTAGAAAGGAATATTTTGTTATGAAAAAACTCGGAATTATTGCATTAGGAATTGCTATGTCAGCTGTATTTGCATTTACAGCTCCAACTACAGTAAAGGCAGAAGGAATGCCATGTACAGAGGCTGAACTTCAGAAGGCTGAGGCTCAGATGGCATCAGCACAGGCAGAAGTTGCAAAATGTGCATACGCTAAGGCTTTAGCAGATTGGAATTTCCAGTTAGTAATGGCTAGCAATCCATCAGATCTTGATAAGACAATTGCTTACGATAACATGGTTAACAAGAACAACCAGCTCGACTATGCTCGTTCATTAGTATACAATGCACAGTTATACATTGATGCTGTTAAGTCAAGAGCTAGATCAGAGCAGATTGAACTTGATATGAGAGTTAAGTGGGCAAACAGAGCTGAAATCGACAGAGCAAAATTAAATGCTGATAATGCTCAGGATATTGCAAACTCAGCAAAGGCTTCAGTTGATAATATAGCAAGAGAGCTTGCAGGTGTTGATCAGTCAAATCCAGGACTTGCAAATGTTTATAACATTTTAAATACAGCACTTGTTAATGCACAGGCTGATTATGCAGCAAAGCAGCTTAGAGCTAATGAGTTAAAGGCTATATACGAGTACGAAATCAATAACCTTAACTGGGCTACAAATGAAGACCAGGCAAACTATGATTTCTACGTACGTTCATGTATTGAAGCTTCAAGAGAGTTCGCTGAAAAGAACGATCTTAAAGTTCCAACAGATCATGATATAATGCACTGGTATGACTAAATAACAGTCATAAATTCATAATGAAAATCATGAGTAGGAGGGAAATTTCCTTCCTACTCAATTGTATGCTATTTTAGCAAATACACCGCTTAAGGAGAAATAAATGGGTATTTATGAAGAGCTTGTTGCAAGAGGATTAATTGCACAGGTTACAGACGAAAAAGAAATTAAAGATTTAATTAATAATGGTAAGGCAGTATTTTATATTGGATTTGATCCAACTGCTGACTCACTTCATGTTGGTCATTTCATGGCACTTTGTCTTATGAAGCGTCTTCAGATGGCAGGAAACAAGCCTATTGCATTACTTGGCGGTGGTACAGGTATGATTGGTGATCCTTCTGGAAGATCTGATATGAGAAAGATGCTTACAAAGGAAGATATCCAGCATAATATTGATTGTTTTAAAGAACAGATGAGCAGATTCATTGATTTTTCAGATGGAAAAGCAATGATGGTTAACAATGCAGACTGGCTTCTTGATTTAAACTATGTAGATTTATTAAGAGAAGTAGGTGCATGTTTCTCTGTAAATGATATGTTAAGAGCTCGTTGCTATGTTAATCGTATGGAAAATGGACTTAGTTTCCTTGAATTTAACTATATGATTATGCAGAGCTACGATTTCCTTGAGCTCTATAGAAAATATGGCTGTAACATGCAGTTTGGTGGCGATGATCAGTGGTCAAACATGCTTGGTGGTACAGAACTTATTAGAAAGAAACTTGGAAAAGATGCATACGCAATGACAATTACACTTCTTCTTAACTCAGAAGGAAAGAAGATGGGTAAGACACAGTCAGGTGCTGTATGGCTTGATCCAAAGAAGACTTCTCCATATGATTTCTACCAGTATTGGAGAAATGTAGGTGATGCAGATGTCCTTAAGTGTATCAGAATGCTTACATTCCTTCCATTAGAAGAAATTGATAGAATGGATACATGGGAAGGCGCTCAGCTTAACGAGGCAAAGGATATACTTGCATATGAGCTTACAAAGCTTGTTCATGGTGATGAAGAAGCAGAAAAGGCTAGAAGTGCTTCTAAAGCAATGTATGGTGCTGGAGATGCATCACAGCTTGAGGCTGTTGTTATTTCAGATGATAACTTTAGAGACGGCGTTGTTGATTTAATGCAGCTTTTAGTTGCATCAGGTTTATGCACAACTCGTTCAGACGCAAGACGTCAGATTGAGCAGAATGGTATCTCTGTTAATAATGAAAAAGTAAATGATATCAAAGCTAGCTATACAAAAGAAGATTTAGATGGCGACGGTTTAATTATTAAAAAGGGTAAAAAGAGCTACAAGAAGGTTACTGTTTAATGAAAAACATTAATGTAATTAACTATTTATTAGATTCAGCAGAAAAGTATCCTGATAAAACAGCTTATTTTGATGAAACTAGAAGCTATACATATAGTAAGCTTTTAAAGGATTCTAAAGCTATTGCATCAACGCTTATTAAAAAGCTTCCAGGTGCAAATCAGCCAGTACTTATTTATCTTGAAAAGTCACCTAGTGTACTTGCTGCATTCTTTGGCACAGTCATGAGTCGTAATTTTTACGTACCTCTTGATATATCAATGCCAGAATACAGGATTAATCTTATTGTTGAGAATCTTAAACCTAAGGCAATTATTACTGATACAGCTCATTATGATGCTGCCAAGGAATTTTGTAAGCATGTATTTGTATTTGAGCAGAGTATTGATACAGAAATTGATGATAAAGCTATTAATGATAAAATAGATTCTTCACTTGATACTGACCCTGTATATGTTTTATATACATCAGGTTCAACTGGTGTTCCAAAGGGTGTTGTTGTATCACATAGATCTTTAGTTGATTACATTGACCATTTCTGTGATGAAGTTGATATTACAAGTGATGACATAATTGCCAATCAGGCTCCATTTTACTTTGATGCATCACTTATTGATATTTACTGTACATTAAAAATGGGTGCAACTATGGGAATTGTTCCAATAGATTATTTCTCAGTTCCTATGAAGCTGCTTTCATTTTTACAGGATAATAACATTACAACAATTCGTTGGGTTCCATCAGCAATGAAAATGATTTCAATGTTTAAAGGCTTTAAGTCACTTAAGCCAGATAAGCTTAGAAAAATCATATTTGGTGCTGAATCAATGCCTACAAAGTGCTACAACTACTGGAAAGAAAACTATCCAGAGGCTGTATTTGTTCAGATTTATGGACCAACAGAAATTACAGGTGTGTGTACATACCATATTGTAGATAGAGATTACGAAGACTCAGAGACTATTCCAATTGGTAAGGCGTTTAAGAATTCAGATGTATTCTTGCTTGATGAAGATGATAAGCTTATAACAAGAGCTGATACAATTGGAGAAATATGTGTTAAGGGTTCATGCCTTGCACTTGGATATTACAATGCTCCTGAGAAAACTAATGAAGTATTTACTCAGAACCCATTAAATCCATATTATCCAGAGAAGATATATAGAACTGGTGATCTTGCTAAATATAATGAGCGTGGAGAATTTGTTTTTGTTTCTCGTAAAGATTTCCAAATTAAGCATATGGGCCATAGAATTGAGCTTGGTGAAATTGAAACAGCCGTTATGTCCATTGCTGATATAAAAAATGCATGTTGTGCATTTGATGAAAAGAAACAGAAAATTGTTCTTTTCTATGAATCTGAAGTTAAAGGCGATGAGGATGTTTTAGAGGCGCTTAAAAAGAAGCTTCAGAGATATATGATTCCAAATGTATTCAAGAAGATGGATAAGCTTCCAATGAATGCAAATGGAAAGGTAGATAGAAAGTATTTAAAAGAAAATTGTTTATAGAGGTAAGTTATGAGAGAAGAGATTATTGAAATTTTACAGTCAGTTCATCCAGAAGTTGATTATGAAGTAGAAGATAAGCTCATTGATAACAGAATTTTTGATTCATTCGATGTTGTTTCTGTTGTTAGCGAACTTATTGATAATTTCGATGTTGAAATCACAGCTGAAACAATGATTCCTGAAAATTTCAACTCTGTTGATGCAATTATGAATCTTATAAAGAGACTTGAAGAGGAGTAATAATGTCCTTTGTTAGTCTTGCTTTTGCGTTATTTGTAACTATAGTAGTAAGTCTTTTCTATATTGTTCCAAAGAAATATCAGTGGATAGTTTTACTTGTAGCAAGCTATGTATTTTATTTTATATGTAGTGAGAAGCTTATTATTTATCTTTTAGTTACGACAATAACTGTATTTTTGTGTGCTAAGTTCATATCAAAGTCAGTTAAAGCGCAAAAGGATTATATAAAAGCGAATAAAGATCTTTCAAAAGAAGAAAAGAAACAAATAAAAGCTACCTTTAAGAAAAAACAAAGGTGGCTGCTTTTATTGTGTGTTTTTATAAATATAGGTATTCTTGCATATCTCAAGTATATTAACTGGGGAATTGCATACTTTAATTATTACAGACTGATGTGGTTTGGTATAGTTGATTTTGTAAATCCAGTAACTATACTTATGCCACTTGGTATTTCTTTTTATACCTTCCAGTCAGTAGGCTACATTATTGATGTTTATAACGGAAAATATGAAGCTGAGGAAAATATATTTAAGTATGCATTATATGTTTCCTTTTTTCCACAGATAATTCAGGGACCTATTTCAAGATTTAATGAGTTAGCTCCTGAATTATATAAAGAGAAAACATTTAATATTTACAATATAAAATCTGGCTTTATTAGAATTCTATTTGGTTTATTTAAAAAGCTTGTTATTGCTGAACGTGTAAGCCCATTTGTATCAAGTGTTATGAATTTTAAAGATTATGGATATGATGGATTTTACATATTACTTGCAGTATTCATGTATTCAATGCAGATTTACTGTGATTTCTCAGGTGGTATAGATGTTGCACTTGGTGTGGCTGAAATGCTTGATATTAAAGTGGCTGAAAACTTTGAGAGACCATTTTTCTCAAAGAGTATCGCTGAATATTGGAGAAGATGGCACATTACACTTGGTACATGGTTTAAAGACTATATTTTTTATCCATTATCAATTAGTAAAACTTTCTTAAATATTTCAAAATGGCTTAAAAAGCATTTTGGCGATGAAATTGGTAAAAGAGCACCACTTTATTTGCCTCTTCTCATTGTATGGACTACAACTGGTATGTGGCATGGTTCTGAGTCGAGATTTGTTGTTTGGGGACTTATGAACTTTGTGCTTATCATTTTAGGTACAGAATTTGAGCCAGTATCAGAAAAGCTTATAAATAAATTTAATATAAAGGTTAATGGATTTTGGTTTAAAAGCTATAGAATAGTTAAAACGTTCTGGCTTATGAGTTTCCTTAGATTATTTGACATTTCAAAAGATGCAAAGGATGCTTTTAGATGCTTTTCAATGATATTCAGACCATGGAATAACTTTAACATGGCATCTGTTTATGAAAACCTTTCAATAAGTCATGATGATTTTATTGTTGTAGTAATTGCAATTATTGCATTATTTATTGCTGATTTAATGGCAAGACGTGGCCCTGTAAGGAAAAGGGTTCTTGAAAAGAATACCTTTGTTCAGTGGGTTCTTGTCTCAGCTTTGTTTACTGTTGTAATTGTATTTGGTTCATATGGACTGGGATATGAGGCTTCTAGCTTCATTTATGGAAATTTCTAAATGAAAAATAATAGTACTGTTAAAAATTTAATAGTGATTATTTTTAAAGTATGTGTGGCTATTGCATTATTTGTATGTCTTAATCTGTTATTTATGCCAAAATATATTGAAGAAAATGCTGATGGCAGAATTACAGCAGAGTTTTACAGAGAAAAAACTCCTATTGATGTGATTTTTACAGGATCATCTCTAGTACATGCAGGTATTTCGCCAATGGTTTTGTATAGGGAATATGGAATATCAGCTTATGATAGGTCTAATTCTTCACAGACGATAGCTCTATCATATTATATTGCAGAGGATACAATTAAAAGAAATAAGCCAAAGCTTATCGTTGCTGATGTAGGCTTCATTTATGAAGCAGCTGACTACGTTGATGAAGGAGCTTCAAGAAAATCCTTAGATGGAATGAAGTGGAACAGTTCTAAAGTTAATGCTATAAAGGCAATGATGGATGAAACAGAATATTTTACTGATTATATGTTCCCAATTTTAAGATTTCATTCAAGATGGAATGACTTAAAGAGTGAGGACCTAAAATATTTATTTTACAAACCAACAGTTACAGCAAATGGTCAGCTTATTCAGTTTGATTTGTTTGATGGAGCTGTAAGTTATGATCCATATCATCTTGATGAAGGCGTTATTGCATGTGACGAAAACATGGAATATCTTCAGAAATTAGCTGATTTATGCAAGGAAAATGATGTTCAGCTTGCATTAATTAAAATGCCAAGCTATGAATGTAACTGGAATAAAGACCTTGATAAACAAATGTCAGATTTTGCTGATTTAAATGGCATTAAGTATAAATCATTTATCGAAGATTATGATAGTATTGGACTAGAGTTAGAAGATTTAACTGACAGACAGCATATGAATAGCTATGGTGCTGAGAAGTTTTCTACTGTACTTGGTGAATACATTGTAAATAATTATTCAGTCTCTGATGTAAGAGAAGATAACAGTATTAAAGCTGTATTTGATAAAAAACTTGAAAGATATAATACTCTCATGAATGAGAAATAAAGATGGGTATTTATTATGGATAATAAGAGAGAAATTTCATTAAAACGTGCAGAAGAACTTAATGACTGCATAAAAGACTTTTTAGAGTTTAAAGAAAAATTCATTGAAGAAAAAGAAGAAAGAGCTTCTATGACAAGCTGGCATAAAAATGAGCTTATGTCTTATTTTAATGCCACAGAAGAAGAATGGAATGATTGGCACTGGCAGCTTAAAAATAGAATTAGCTCAGTTAATCTTTTAACAAAGTTTATAAATTTATCTGAATCACAGATAAAAATGTTTGAAGATGTATCTAAAAAATATAGATGGGCAGTAACTCCTTATTATTTATCTCTTATGGATTATTCAAATATGTCTGATCCAATTAATTTATTAGGTTTACCTACAGAGGCAGAACTTAATGATCAGGGTGAACTTGACCCAATGAATGAGGAGTATACAAATCCTGCTCCATGTATTACAAGACGTTATCCCAACCGTCTTATTATTAATGTAACAAGCTCATGTGCGGCATTTTGCAGACACTGTCAGAGAAGAAGACGTATTGGTGAATGCGATAGAATTGAGTCTGAAGAGAATATCGAGGCAGCAATTAACTACATTAAAGAAACAAAGGAAATAAGAGATGTTCTTATTACTGGTGGTGATCCGTTAATGTTACCAGATGAATTACTTGAAAATATCATCAGTAAAGTAAGAGCAATTCCTCATGTTGAAATAATAAGACTAGGTACAAGACTTCCAGCTACAATGCCACAGAGAATTACAGATAATCTCTGTGATATGTTAAAAAAGTATCATCCATTATTTATTAATATTCAGTTTGATCATCCATATGAGCTTACAAAGGAAGCTGTAGCGGCGTGTGAGAAGCTGGCATTTGCAGGAATCCCTCTTGGAAATCAGATGGTATTTCTTCGTGGAATAAATAATGATAAATATATTGTGCAGTTACTTAATGAGGGCTTATTAAAAGCAAGAGTTAAGCCATATTATATTTTCCATCCAAAGCAGGTTCAGGGTACGAAACACTTTGAAATCAAGGTTAATGAAGGCTTAAAGATCATTGAATATTTAAGAGGACATACATCAGGTATGGCAATACCTCAGTATATTTTAAATGCACCTGAAGGACTTGGAAAAATACCACTTCTTCCTTCATATATTGAGGAAAGTAACGATATGTATGTTAAACTCCATACATGGGAGAATAAAGAGGTCAGAATCGACTATTAATATTGATTTAAAGGCTTATTTACTATATAATTAATACATCCTCGGATGTTTAAATTCTTGTGTTTTTGAACCTACAGTTCTTTAAACGGGATTCCTATATTTCATTTTTGATGTCAGGCCATCATTACGCAGTGGAAGACAGAGACTATGTTGCGGTTGCCCACCTAGATATATTTCTAGGAGTCAAAAAACAAGAACATTTCGGGGTGTTTTTATTTTAAACACACGTTAGAATTTAGAAGCGTGTTTGTAATGCTTATGAAGAAATTAAAAAATGCATTTAATTTAATATATAAAGAATGCAATGATTTTTCCATCTTGATGAAAAAGAATCATTTAGATGTGTATTCATCAAGTACAGCATTCTTTATTTTTTTGTCTATAATTCCATTTATTATTTTATTTATGGCAATAATTCCATATACACCAATTACTGATGATTTTGTATATAATATTGTGCTTGATTTTTTGCCTGATAAACTTGATGGAATTGCCTATGATGTAATGCTTCAGGTGACAGATGAGTCAGCTGCCGTAGTTTATATTTCATTAATTGCAGCTATCTGGTCATCTGCAAGAGGTGTTCAGTACATTAAAAAGGGATTAAATGAGATACATGGTGTAATTGAGACAAGAAATTTTGCTATTTTAAGATTAAATGCAGTGTTTTTTACACTTATTCTCATAGTTATGATGGTTGTAATGTTTATTTTGAGTATATTTTCATCAAGTCTTTTTAATTACATTACATCAAAAATTCATCCGGATATTTTAGCAGATAAACATATATTGCTTCATACAGCATTTAGTTTGAAGGGTCTTGTTATTTTGCTCGTTACATTTATTGCAACACTATATATGTTCGTTGCCTTGCCAAACGATAAAATTAAAATAAAATCAGAAATACCTGGAGCATTATTTGTTGCATGTATATGGTATGCATTCTCAACAATATTTAATATTTATATAAATAATTTCAATGCATTTAGCATGTATGGTTCACTTTCTTTTGTAATAATTGTTTTACTATGGCTATATTCGTGTATGTATATATTTTTTATAGGCGCACAGGTCAATTATTACTTGTCAACAAAGGTAAATAAAGATAAAATAAATTAGTTAGGGTTTATATGGGAAAGACATATATTTCCTGTAAAAATGTTTAAAATAATCTTTAATATAAAAGGATAGTATTATGCAGAACAAATTAAAAGAAATCAGAGAAAAAGCAATTTCACAAATTGAAAATGCTGCCAATCTTGAAGCGCTTAATGAAGTAAGAAATGTTGTCCTTGGTAAAAAGGGCGAACTTACTGCAGTTTTACGTGGTATGAAGGATGTAGCAGCTGAAGACAGACCAAAGGTTGGTCAGTGGGTTAATGAAGCAAGAGATGCTATTGAAACAAAGCTTGAGGCTCAGCTTAAGAAGCTTGAAAAAGAGGCACTTAAGCTTAGATATGAGGCTGAAAAAATTGATGTAACTATGCCTGAAGTTGTAGCTGAACCTGGTTCGCTTCATCCAATTACATTAGTTAAAAATGAACTTGTTGATATTTTTGGTTCTATGGGATTTGAAGTCTTCGAAGGAACAGAAATTGAGACTGATTACTATAACTTTACTGCATTAAATACACCAGATGATCATCCAGCAAGAGATATGCAGGATACATTCTATTTATCACCTGAATTTCTTCTTCGTACACAGACATCTGCTGGACAGATTCATGTTATGGAAGCAAAGAAACCACCTATTAAGGTTATTTCACCTGGTAAGGTTTTTCGTTCAGATGATGATGCAACTCACTCACCAATGTTTTCACAGATGGAAGGACTTGTTGTTGATAAAGGAATTTCTCTTTGTGATTTAAAGGGTATGTTAGATGAGTTCGTTAAGAAAATCTTTGGTAAAGAGACAAAGACAAGACTTAGACCATCATACTTCCCATTTACAGAGCCATCTGTTGAAGTAGATGTTAGCTGCTTCCAGTGTGGTGGATGTGGATGTAAGCTTTGTAAAGGTACTGGCTGGATTGAAGTTCTTGGTGCTGGTGTTGTAAATAATAAAGTCCTTGAGGGCTGTGGTATTGATACTAACGAGTATTCTGGATTTGCATTTGGTATTGGTATTGAGCGTATTGCAATGCTTAAGTACGGAATTAATAATATCAAAATGCTCTTTGAATCAGATATGAGAGTATTAAAGCAGCTTCACGAATAAGTAGTATTTGGAGGATTAGAAAATGTTAGCACCATTAAGCTGGTTAAAAGAATATGTAGATATAGACTGTACACCACAGGAATTACAGGACAAGCTTTTCTCATGTGGTTTTGAAGTTGAAGAGTTAAAACAGGTTGGAGAAGACATTCATGATGTTGTTGTTGGTTTAGTTAAGACTTGTGAACCTATTCCAGAGACACATCTTCATGTTTGTACTGTTGATGCAGGAAGCCATGGTACATTCCAGGTTTGCTGTGGAGCAGATAATGTTAAAGCAGGCGGAAAGTTCCCATTAGCTCTTGTTGGCGCTCAGGTTATTATGACTGGAAAAGATCATGTAACTGTTGAAGGCCTTATGACAATTGAAAAGGGAAAACTTCGTGGTTACGATTCAGAAGGTATGCTTTGTTCAGGTGTTGAGCTTGGTGTATCTGATGATTTATTCCCAGGAGCATCATACAACGGATTATTAGTTCTTCCTGATGATGCAGAAGTAGGCGCAGATGTTAAGCCTATTTTAGGCCTTGATGATTGGATTTTTGATATTGCTATTACAGCAAATAGACCTGATTGTCAGAGTGTATACGGTATTGCAAGAGAAGTTGCTGCAGTACTTAATAAAGAAATTAAGCCACTTGATTTATCATATACAGAGGATGAAGTTAAAAAGGATGGATTTACAGTTACTGTTGATGCTCCTGAGCTTTGTCCAAGATATATTGCACACTATGTACACGATGTAAAAATTGGTGAATCACCACTCTGGATGAAGAGAAGACTTGCTCTTGTTGGTATTGGTTCTATTAGCAATGTTGTTGATATTACAAACTACGTTCTTACAGAGCTTGGTCAGCCAATGCATGCTTTTGATTCATCATACATTGAAGGCAATATGATAAATGTTCGTCGTGCAAATAACGGTGAAAAGATTGTTACACTTGATGAAAAAGAATTTGAGTTAAATGACCAGAACCTTGTAATTTGTGATGGTAAGAAACCAGTTGCTCTTGCAGGTATTATGGGTGGTCTTAATTCAGAAATTCTTGATACAACTACAGAAGTAATGTTTGAAGCAGCAAAATTCATGCGTGATAACATTCGTAAGAGTTCAAGAGCACTTGGTCAAGCATCTGATTCATCAGCAATGTATGCAAAGGGTGTATATGAATATACAACAGTTATGGCTATGAAGAGAGCACTTCATCTTATTGAAGAGTTAGGCTGCGGTAAAGTTTCATCTACACATGTTGAAGTTTCAACAGGTAATTCAATTGAACCAAAGGAAATGAAGGTTTCAATTGAAAGAGTTAATAAAGTACTTGGAATTACTGTTCCAAATGAAGATATTATTAGAATTCTTAAGTCACTTGACTTTAATCCATCTGTAAATGGAGATGAATTAACTATTCAGGTTCCAGCTTACAGAGAAGATATGGAAAGCTATCCAGATGTAGCTGAAGAAGTTATTAGAATGTATGGATATGAACATGTTATTCCAACATTTATGCCAACAGCTCAGGTTACAATGGGTGGATTTGATCTTCGTCAGATGTCAGAGCTTAAGCTTAAGAGAGCATTATGTGGTGCTGGTGCTTATGAAGGAATTCACTATTCATTCTTCTCACCATCAGACCTTGATTTATTAAATCTTCCTGAAGATGCAATGGAAAGAAAGGCTATTAAGCTTATTAATCCAATTAATGCTGATTTATCTCTTATGAGAACAACACTTGCTCCACAGATGATTAGAGCAATGGCTAGAAACCAGAAGAGAGATTTACTTGAAGGTAAAATTTACGAGCTTGGTAATATCTTTATTCCAAAGGATTTACCACTTACAGAGTATCCTGATGAAAGAGAAACACTTTGTGTTGGCGTATTTGGCGAAAATGAAAGCTTCTATACACTTAAAGGCTTTGCAAAGATTGTAGCTGATACATTTGACCTCGAGTTTACATACGAGCCATCAGAGAAAACATTCCTTCACCCATACCAGACAGCTGATATTATCTGTGATGGAGAAAAGGTTGGATATCTTGGTAAAGTAAGCTATGAAATAATGGATGAACTTGATATGAGAGTTCCAAGCTTTGTTTTAGAGCTTGATATCCGTCTTATTTCTAAGTATTACGATAAAGAACAGAAGTTTATGCCACTTCCTAAGTTCGCTATTGAAAAGAGAGACTTTGCATTTGTTGTTGATAAAAACATTACATGTGCTTCAATTGAAAATGGAATTAAAGAAGCATGTAAGTATGTTACAGATGTTAAGCTTTTCGATGTATATGAGGGCATTCAGCTTGGCGCAAATAAAAGAAGCATGGCATTTTCTGTAGTATTTACTCCTCAGAATGAAGAGTTTACAGATGAAATGGTAGAAGGATATGTTAAGAAGATATTAAAGAATCTTGATAACAAGCTTGGCATATCATTAAGATCTTAATTATGAAAACATCGGATTTTTATTTTGATTTGCCAAAGGAGCTTATTGCACAGGATCCATTAACTGATAGATCTTCATCAAAGCTTCTTGTAATAGATAAAAATACTGGAAATGTAGAACATAAAGTATTTTCTGATATTATTGATTATCTAAATAAAGGCGATTGTCTTGTATTAAATAATACAAAAGTAATTCCTGCAAGACTTCTTGGGGTTAAGCCTGATACAGGAGCCGCTTGTGAAGTATTTCTTCTAAAAAGACTTAGTGATGATACTTGGGAGACTCTTGTAAAACCTGGCAAAAAGCTTAGAAATGGAGCTAAAGTTTCATTCGGTGATGGAATACTTACAGCAGAAATTATTGAATGCCTTGAAAATGGAAATCGTATAGTAAAGTTCTATTTTGACGGTATTTTTGAAGAGGTATTAAATGAACTTGGCGAAATGCCACTTCCACCATATATAACACATAAGCTTCAGGATAAATCACGTTATCAAACAGTTTATGCAAAGTTTGAAGGAAGTGTAGCTGCACCAACTGCAGGTCTTCATTTTACTGAAGAGCTTCTTAAAAAAATAGAAGATAAGGGCGTTGATATTGCCTATGTTACTCTTCATGTAGGTCTTGGAACCTTTAGACCGGTTAAAGCCGATGAAATTACAGATCATGAAATGCATTCTGAAACCTATTTTATAGATAAGGATGCAGCTGATAAAATAAATAAAGCAAAAGAAACTGGTCATAAAGTAATTTGCGTTGGTACAACAAGTTGTCGTACAATTGAAAGTGCTGCAGATGAGAATGGCAAATTAAAAGAATGTAGTGGAGATACATCGATATTTATTTATCCTGGTTATAAGTTCAAGGTATTAGATGAACTAATTACTAATTTCCACCTGCCAGAATCAACACTTGTTATGCTAGTATCTGCATTATGTGGCAGAGAAAATATATTAAGAGCTTATGACATTGCAATTGAGAACAAATACAGATTTTTCTCTTTTGGCGATGCATGTTTTATTAAATCATAGTATTAGGAGGCTTACATGGAAGAAAAGAGAAGGAATAAGAGAATCATTCTTGATGCAAATCTTGCAATGAACAGAATTGATGGCAACAAGCATGACATCGTTCCAATTCAGGTTGTTGACGTTTCAAAGTCAGGCGTTGGTTTTGAATGTGCAAGAGAGCTTGAAATGAACTCAGTATATGAGCTTGAGCTTATTCTTTGGACAAAAGAGAAGATTAATACATTTATTACTGTTATTAGATGTGATAACAGAAATAATAAGAAGATTTATGGTGCAACTTTTGTTGGTCTTACAGAAGCTGATTCATGTAAGATTGATATTTATGATATGTTTAACAGCGAAGAATAATCTTAAAAGAAAAGAGGAAATATTATGAAAAAACCTGTAGTTTTAATGATTTTAGATGGTTATGGTCTAAATGATAAAAAAGAACATAATGCAGTAGCAATGGCAAATACACCTGTAATGGATAAGCTTATGAGTGAATATCCATGTGTAAAGGGCCTTGCAAGTGGTATGGCTGTTGGTCTTCCAAATGGTCAGATGGGTAACTCAGAAGTTGGTCACCTTAATATGGGTGCTGGTCGTATTGTATACCAGGAGCTTACAAGAATTACTAAGGAAATCGAAGATGGAACATTCTTTACAAATAGTGGACTTATGGAAGCTGTTAATAACTGTAAGGAAAAAGGTTCTGCAATTCATTTATTTGGTCTTTTATCTGATGGTGGTGTACATAGCCATATTACACATCTTTATGGTTTATTAGAGCTCTGTAAGAGAGAAGGCTTAAAGAACGTATATGTTCACTGTTTCTTAGATGGTCGTGACACACCTCCTATGTCTGGCGCTGATTATATCGAGCAGTTAGAGTCAAAGATGAGAGAAATCGGTGTAGGACAGATTGCTTCAATTATGGGTCGTTACTATGCTATGGATAGAGATAATAACTATGATCGTGTTAAGCTTGCATATGTTGCAATGACAGAAGGCGAAGGTCTTAAGGCTGCTAATGCATATGATGCTATTCATGGTTCATATGACAGAGAAGAAACAGATGAATTTGTAAAACCAACTGTTATCGTTAACGGTGGTGTTCCAGTTGGAACAATTAATGATGGAGATTCAATCGTTTTCTTCAATTTCCGTCCTGACAGAGCAAGAGAAATTACACATGCATTCTGTGATGATGAATTCAGATCATTTAAGAGAGATAGAAAGCTTGATGTTAAGTACGTATGTTTCTCAGAATATGATCCACTTATTGAGAATAAGACAATTGCATTTGAGAAAATTGCAGTAACAAATACATTTGGTGAGTGGCTTGCAGCAAATGGCTTAAAGCAGGCTAGAATCGCTGAGACAGAGAAGTATGCTCATGTTACATTCTTCTTTAATGGTGGTGTAGAAGAGCCTAATGAAGGCGAAGACAGAATCCTTGTTAAGTCTCCAAAGGTAGCTACATATGATCTTAAGCCAGAAATGAGCGCTTACGAAGTATGTGATAAGCTTGTAACTGCAATTAAGTCAGATAAATATGATGTAATCATTATCAACTTTGCTAACCCTGATATGGTAGGCCATACAGGCGTTGAAGAGGCTGCAGTTAAGGCTGTTGAAGCAGTTGATGAGTGCGTTGGAAAAGCATATGAAGCAGTTAAAGAAACTGATGGTGTAATGTTCATCTGTGCAGACCATGGTAACTGTGAAATGATGGTTGATTACGAAACAGGAGCTCCATTTACAGCACATACAACAAACCCAGTTCCTTTCGTATTAGTTAACTATGATTCAGCTTACACATTAAAGGAAGGTGGATGTCTTGCAGATATCGTTCCTACACTTATTGAATGTATGGGCATGGAGCAGCCAAAGGAAATGACAGGTAAGTCACTTCTTATTAAGAAATAATTAAAGTTTGTATTATTTTAGATACATACTTTGCATTTTGCAGAAATAAATTGTTATTTTATAAATAACGTGTTACATTAAACTTGCACTATACCTAAATTTAAGGACAGTAGCAGGAGGATAAAAATGAATAATAAGACAAAAACAATTGTTGGCGTAGGCTTGCTGACAGCCATTGTTGTAGTATTACAGGCATTGGCAATCGGCATAAGATTTGGTGTGTTTAACATTACACTTGTACTCATCCCAATAATAGTCGGTGTGGCATTATATGGTCAGTGGGTAGGAGCATGGCTTGGATTTGTATTTGGTCTCGTAGTGTTATTTACAGATGCAGGAGCTTTCCTTGCAATTAATGTACCTGGTACAATTATTACTTGTATTTTAAAAGGTATGTTAGCTGGATTAGTTGCTGGTTTTGTATACAACGCACTTAAGAAAAATACACTCACAGCTGTAATTGGAGCTGGTGTTGTTGCTCCAGTTGTTAACACAGGATTATTCCTTATTGGTTGTAGATTATTCTTCTACGATACAATTAAGATGTGGGCAGAAGGTGCTGGCTTTGCAAATGCTGGAGTTTATATGATTACAGCTTTTGTTGGTATCAATTTCCTTGTTGAACTTTTAATTAACCTTGTACTTAGTACAGTAATTGTAAGATTAATTGAAATTGGTAAAAAGAGCGGTGCAGCAACAAAGTAAAACAAATTATTGTTTAGGTATAATGAATGGGACGGCATTAGCTGTCCCATGTTTTAACTATTTGAGGTGAATTAAATGATTCTTGCAATAGATCTTGGAAATACAAATGTTACATTTGGATGTCTTGATGATAAGACTGGCGGAACTATTTTTGAAGAGAGAATACACACAGACTTTGAAAGTACATCTATGGAATATGCTGTAAAAATGAAAAACATTATGGATATTCGTGGTGTAAAGGTAAAGGATATTAGTGGTGGTATTTTATCATCATCAGTTCCACCGGTTACAAGACAGGTGAAAAATGCTGCAGAAATGATTATAAATAAGCCTATAATTGAAGTAGGACCTGGAATTAAAACAGGAGTTGATATTAAGATTGATGATCCAGCTTCACTTGGACCAGATCTTTTAGTAGGCGCTGTAGCTGGACTTGAGCAATATGGAGCTCCACTTATTCTTATTGATATGGGTACTGCTACAACAATTTCTGTAATTAATGATCAACGCAGATTTATGGGTGGTATGATTATCCCTGGTGTTAAGGTTTCCGTTAATGGTTTAACTGCTCATGCTGCACATCTTCCAGATATTGCTATAAAGCTTCCAGATAAGCTTATTAATGGTTCAACTGTTGGCGCTATGCAAAGTGGTAGTGTATATGGCCATGCATCATGTATAGATGGAATGGTAGAACGTATATGGGATGAACTTGGATATAAGACAGCTGTTGTTGCAACAGGTGGCTTTGCAAGAACAGTAATCCCATGTTGTAAGACAGATATTACAATTGATTCAGAACTTTTAATAAAAGGATTATTTATTCTTTATAATAAAAATAAAGGAAGAGTATAAAATCTAGTAAAAAAAGAACACCATCAGGTGTTCTTTTTTATTATGCACTTAATTAAAAGCATTATTTCTGCATAAGTGACTCTAAATCACGATAGAAAGCAGGATATGAGATGTTAACACACTCAGATCCGATAATTTCTGTTTTACCTTCAGCTGCAAGACCAGCAATAGCAAAGCTCATTGCTACTCTGTGATCGTGTCTTGAACCAAGAACAGCGCCTTTAAGTGGCTTACCACCATTTATTATCATTCCATCATCAGTTGGTGTAATATCAGCACCCATTCTCTGAAGATTCTCTACAATAACATCAATTCTGTTTGACTCTTTTACTTTTAATTCCTGGGCATCTTTAATAATTGTCTGACCCTCTGCGAAACATGCCATAACAGCAATGATTGGAATTTCATCAATAAGTCTTGGAATAATACTTCCACCAATTGTAATTCCTTTAAGATTACTTGATTTACAAAGAATATCCGCACAAGGCTCCATTTCATCCTTCATATTAAGGAGTTCAATGTCTCCACCCATTTCTTTAATAACTTCAATTAAACCATCTCTTGTTGGGTTGATTCCAACGTTTTTAACAAGTATTTCAGAGCCTTCTGTAATAAGTCCTGCAACCATGAAATATGCAGCAGAAGAGATGTCACCAGGGACGATTACTTTCTGACCTTCAAGATGAGGATATGGAGTAATGATACATTTTGTTCCATCCTGACGAATGTTTCCACCAAAATATGAAATCATCTTTTCTGAATGATTTCTTGAAATATATGGCTCTGTAACAGATGTTTCACCTTCTGCATACATACCAGCAAATAAAATAGCTGATTTAACCTGAGCAGAAGCGATAGGACTTATATAATCGATTCCATTAAGCTTTTTGCCATTGATAAATAATGGAGAACAATCATTATTTTCTTTTGATTTAATATCAGCACCCATCATAGTAAGTGGCTTAATAATTCTTCCCATAGGGCGTCTGCATATACTATCATCACCAGATATTCTTGAATTAAAGTCCTGAGCAGAAAGAATACCTGATAAAAGTCTTATTGTTGTTCCGCTGTTACCAACGTTAAGTGCCTGTTCAGACTCTTTAAGACCATGTAATCCCTTGCCGTGAATGATAATTTTATCTTCATCTTTCTTTTCAACTTCAATTCCCATTGCATTAAAACACTTGATAGTAGAATTACAGTCTGCAGCATCTAAGAAATGTTCAACTTCTGTAGTACCTTTAGCAAGTGCTCCAAGCATAACAGAACGATGGGAGATTGATTTATCTCCTGGGATATCTATTTCACCTTTTAAATTGTTTGCTTTTGTAAATATAACTGACATTTTTTACTCCATTATTTATTAATATATAAGAAATCTCTGTATTCTTTCGCATCAGAGAAAAATCTAGCGATTTTTTCTTTATCCTTTGTAGACATTGTTTGTCTTGTTTCTTTTAATTCATCAATATAGTCATCAAGTAGTTCACAAATTATATCGTTATTAGCGATACAAATATCTTCCCACATTTTAACTGAAGAAGAAGCAGTTCTTGTAACATCTCTAAAACCACCAGCAGCTAATGTTTTCATTGTCTGCTTATCGTTGTCATGATTAATTAGAAAATGCACAAGAGAAGCAGCAATAACATGTGGGATATGAGAGATAACTCCTGTTGCAGTATCGTGTAATGTCATATCCATTACTGTAGGTTTACATCCAATTGATGAAACAAGCTCAATATATTTATTTACCTGTTCTTCCTTAACATTATCTGATGGGGTAAGAACAAAATATGCATTTTTTAATAGATTTGAATCCGAAAAATCATAGCCATATTTTTCAGAACCGGCCATTGGATGGCCTCCAATGAAACAACCTTTAAATCCGATATTATCTAAGGCTCTGTGAATGTTTCCCTTTACTGATCCAACGTCTGTTAGAATAGTATCTTCAGAAACGTATTTAATTATTTCTTTTAGATTTTCTTCATTACTTGTGACAGGAGCGCATAGGAAGATGAAATCACAGTTATAGAACTCGTCGCCAATTTCATAGCATGCTTTATTAATTGTGCCATCAACAAGGGCATTATCTAGTAACTTGCCGTATATGTCATATGCAATTATTTCATAATCTGTATGATTTTCTCTAATAGCTTTTGCTAAAGAACCACCTATAAGTCCTAAACCAATAAATCCAATCTTCATATATAATTCCTATTTGCATTCTACGCACAACCATAACATTTTACCTTATTAAAACGTTAATGTCAATTATTTGTTATATATATTATGTGCAAATTGCATTTAGATTACATAAAATATTATAAAAAATTGTACAAATTGTATAAAAGTCATTGCAAACAACATATAAATAATTTAAAATAATGTACAAGCGATTGGTGAAAAATAATGATTCATTTATTTATTTTTCACAATCAGAATAAAACAAACGGAGGAATATATTAATGAACGTTTATACAACAGACAAAATCCGTAATGTAGTCTTAATGGGACATGGTGGCTGTGGTAAAACTACACTCACAGAGGCTATCGCTTATTTATCAGGCATTACAACAAGAATGGGTAAGACTTCTGATGGTAACACAATTAGTGATTACGACAAGGAAGAACAGAAGCGCCAGTTTTCAATTGGTACAAGTGTAGTTCCTATTGAATGGGAAGGTTATAAAATAAATTTATTTGATACTCCTGGTTACTTTGATTTCGTAGGAGAGGTTGAAGAAGCTGTTGCAGCTGCAGCTGGTGCAGTTATTGTTGTTAATGGTAAAGCTGGTATTGAAGTTGGTACTGAAAAAGCATGGGAATTATGTGAAAAATATAAGCTTCCAAGAGTATTCTTCGTAACAAATATGGACGATGACAATGCATCATTCCGTCAGGTTGTTGAAGCACTTCAGGACAGATATGGTAAGAAAATTGCTCCATTCCATTTCCCTATTAGAGAAAATGAGAAATTTGTAGGATATGTAAATGTTGTTTCTCAGACGGCAAATAAATGGACACCTGACCATAAGGTCGTTGAAATTGATATGCCAGATTACTCAAAGCCTTATCTTGAGCAGTTCAGAGATGTATTACTTGAAGCTGTTGCAGAGACATCTGAAGAGTTTATGGATAGATATTTCAATGGAGATACATTCTCAGAAGCAGAGATTCGTGCAGCTCTTAGAAATAACGTTATTGATGGAAGCACGGTTCCTGTAACTATGGGTTCATCAATTCTTTGCCAGGGTATGTATTGTCTTCTTGATGATATTGTTAAGTATTTCCAGGGACCAGATACAAGAAAGATTGCTGGTATTAATACAAAGACAAGTGAAATTTTTGAAGCTGATTATGACTTCTCAAAACCAAAGTCAGCATTTATTTGGAAAACAATTGTTGATCCATTTATTGGTAAATACTCACTCATTAAAGTATGTTCTGGTGTAATTAAGACAGATGATCTTCTTTATAATGCAGATAAGGATGTAGAAGAAAAGATTGGTAAAATATATATCTTAAGAGGAAATAAACCAATTGAAGTACCTGAGCTTCATGCTGGTGATATTGGAGCATTAGCAAAAGTATCAAAGGCTAGAACTGGTGATACTCTTTCTACAAAGGCAAATACAATTACATATGCAAAAACAGAAATTTCTAAGCCTTATACATATATGAGATATAAGCCAAAGAATAAAGCTGATATTGACAAGATTTCAGGTGCTCTTCAGAAGATGATGCATGAAGACTTAACAATCAGAAATGTCAATGATGCTGAGAATAAACAGACACTTCTCTATGGTATGGGCGATCAGCATCTTGAAATTATTGCAAGCAAGCTCGCTAATGTTTATAAGGTTGAAGTAGAACTTACACAGCCTAAGGTTGCATTTAGAGAAACAATTAAAAAGAACTCTGATGTACAGGGAAGATATAAAAAGCAGTCTGGCGGTCATGGACAGTTTGGTGATGTTAAGATGCGTTTTGAACCATCTGGAGATAATGAGACACCATACATCTTTGAAGAATGCGTAGTAGGTGGAGCAGTTCCAAAGAACTACTTCCCAGCTGTTGAAAAAGGACTTGAAGCATCTGTTCAGTCTGGACCTCTTGCAGCTTATCCTGTAGTTGGTATTAAAGCTACTTTATATGATGGTTCATATCATCCAGTTGATTCATCTGAAATGGCATTTAAGATGGCTACAATACAGGCATTTAAAGATGGATTTATGAAGGCTTCACCTGTTCTTTTAGAGCCAATTGCTTCTCTTAAGGTTACAGTACCTGATCATTATACAGGTGATGTTATGGGCGATCTTAATAAGCGTAGAGGCCGTGTACTTGGTATGAATCCTACACAGAACGGTAAGCAGATTATTGAAGCTGAAATTCCAATGACAAGCTTATTTGGATATTGCACAGTTCTTAGATCTATGACTGGTGGTAGAGGCGAATACGAATATGAATTTGTTCGTTATGAGCAGTGCCCATCAGATGTTCAAGAAAAGGAAGTTGCAGCAAGAGCATCTAAACTTGTTGATTTAACTGCTGAAGATTAATTTAACATATAAATAGTATTTGACAGGCGATTCATTAATTTGGATCGCCTGTTTCTTTGGGATGCTTCATATACGAATATATATTGAAACCTTGATATTATCATCGCTTAAGTGTAAAATGATACCTTGTGTGGGGATTTTTAGAAAAACTAAAATTTTCCTTTAAAATTTAATATGATTTAACAGGTATTATTATGAGTAAACAACTATGGAAGCCAGGTAATATGGTTTATCCTTTGCCAGCTGTTCTAGTAACGGTTTCTGATGGTAAAGGTAATGATAATGTACTGACAATAGCATGGACAGGTACTATTTGTACAAATCCTGCGCTAGCATACATTTCAGTAAGACCAGAAAGACATTCATATCCAATGCTAATGGAGACTAAAGAATTTGTTATAAATCTAACAACAGAGGATTTAGTTTTTGCAACGGATTACTGCGGAGTTGTAAGCGGCAAGAATGTTGATAAGTTTAAAAATTGTAATCTAACAAAGGAAGATGCCACTTACGTTAAGGCACCATTAATAAAAGAAAGCCCAGTTAATATTGAATGTAGGGTTATTGATATAAAAGAGTATGGAACACATACAATGTTCACAGCAGAAGTCCTAGGAATTCATGCAGATGAACAGTACATGGATGAGACTGGAAAATTTGATTTAGAAAAAGCAAAGCCTCTATGTTACAACCATGGACAGTATTATTCATTAGGTAAAAAATTAGGTAAATTCGGATATTCAATTCAGAAAAAATAGTAAGGAGTATAGATATGAGACATTTATACAAAGAAATTGAGCCAAAGTGGCAGAAGAAGTGGGAAGAAGCTGATATCTTTAAAGCAGAAGATTTTGTTATGGATAAGAAGAAATTCTACGGTCTTGTAGAGTTCCCATATCCATCAGGCGCTGGTATGCACGTTGGGCATATTAAGGCATATTCAAGTATTGAAGTAGTTGCAAGAAAGCGTCGTATGCAGGGCTACAATGTATTATTCCCAATTGGATTTGATGCATTTGGTCTTCCAACTGAAAACTATGCAATTAAGACAGGAAAACACCCAAGAGAGATTACTGATGAAAACATTGCAAAGTTTTCAAATCAGCTTAAGAAAGTTGGATTTTCATTTGATTGGCATAGAGTAGTAGATACAACAGATGAGAATTTCTATAAGTGGACACAGTGGATTTTCCTTAAAATGTTTGAGAAAGGTCTTGTGTTCAGAGATACAGCATTAGTTAACTACTGCCCATCATGTAAGGTTGTTCTTTCTAACGAGGATTCACAGGGTGGTAAGTGTGATATTTGTCACAGTGATGTTATTCAGAAATCAAAGACTGTTTGGTATTTAAGAATTACTGAGTACGCTGACAAGCTTTTACAGGGACTTGAGCAGGTTGATTATCCAGCAAATGTTAAACAACAGCAGGAAAACTGGATTGGTAAATCAAAGGGTGCTTTTGTGGACTTCACAGTAGATGGAGTAGATGAAAAGCTTCAGATTTATACAACAAGACCTGATACATTATTTGGTGTTACATTCATGGTTATTGCACCAGAGCATCCACTTATTAATAAGTATGCTGACAGAATTTCTAATATGGATGCAATTACTGATTATAGATTGGAATGTCAGAAGAAAACAGAGTTTGAAAGAACTCAGCTTGTTAAGGATAAAACAGGTGTTAAGATTGAAGGCTTATCAGCTGTTAATCCAGTTAATGGCAAAAAGATTCCAATTTTCATTGCTGACTATGTAATGATGGGGTATGGTACTGGAGCAATTATGGCTGTTCCAGCTCATGATCAGCGTGACTATGATTTCGCAAAAGCATTTAATATTGATATTATCCAGGTAATCAAGGGTGGAAATATTGAGGAAGAAGCTTATACAGGCGATGGAGAGATGATTAACTCTGAATTCCTTAATGGTTTCACAAATAAAAAAGATTCAATCGCAAGAATGATTGAAGAACTTGAGAAAATGGGAATTGGTAAGGCTGGTGTTCAGTATAAGATGAAAGACTGGGCATTTAACCGTCAGAGATATTGGGGAGAGCCTATTCCTCTTATCCATTGTGATTCATGTGGTATTGTTGCAGTTCCATATGAAGAGCTCCCATTAAGACTTCCTAAGGTTAAGGAATTTGAACCAGGTTCAGATGGTGAATCACCACTTGCAAACGTTGCAGAATATGTAAATTGTAAGTGTCCAAAGTGTGGTAAGGATGCAAAGAGAGAAACAGATACTATGCCACAGTGGGCTGGTTCTTCATGGTATTTCTTAAGATATGTTGACCCAAATAATGATAAAGAATTTGCATCAATGGATAAATTAAATTACTGGATGCCTGTTGACTGGTATAACGGTGGTATGGAGCACGTTACACGTCATATGATTTATTCAAGATTCTGGCATCAGTTCTTATATGACTTAGGCGTTGTTAATACATTTGAGCCATATGCAAAGAGATCTATTCAGGGACTTATTTTAGGACCAGATGGCGATAAGATGAGTAAATCAAAGGGAAATGTAGTTGATCCTCTTGATATTGTTGAAGATTATGGTGCAGATACACTTCGTACTTATGTATTATTCATGGGTGACTACGGCGCAGCTGCTCCATGGAATGATAGCTCAGTTAAGGGATGTAAGAGATTCCTTGAAAGAGTAGCTGGTCTTACAGATATTATGGTTGAAGAAGATGTAGCATCAATTGATTCAGCATTACATAAGGCTATTAAGAAGGTTTCAAGCGATATTGAAGAGACAAAGTTTAATACAGCAATTGCATGCCTTATGGGACTTATCAATACTATTTATGCTGAAGGTAAGATTGGTAAAAAGCAGCTTGAGATTTTTGTAAAGCTTCTTGCTCCATTTGCTCCTCATATTGCAGAAGAAATCTATGAAGCACTTGGAAATGAAGGATTTATTTCATTAGCTGAGTGGCCAGAATACGATGAGGCAAAGACAATAGATGCTGAAATCGAAATCGCTGTTCAGATTAATGGTAAAACACGTGAAGTAGTTAAAATTTCAAAGGATGCATCAAAAGATGATGCTATTAATGCAGCTAAGGAAGTTGTTACAAAGTGGCTTGAAAATATGACAATTGTTAAGGAAATATATGTTCCTGGAAAAATTGTAAACATCGTTGTAAAACCACAATAAATAGTATTAAAAACTTGAAATTGAAACAAAATATGGTATAGTAAAAGGGAGTGTGTATGCGCACTTCCTTTTATGATGCTTAAATTTCATTTGAAATGGTGATATATGAGGTCAGTTTTAGTTGTTATTAGTGATGAAGCGCTGATGTCAAGAGTCAGATTGTCTTTATCAGATCCAACAATTAAATACTTTTTTGCAGCTGGTGCAGATGAGGCAATGCGTTTTGCTGAAGATAATGAAATTGCAGTTGCTGTAATGGATTTCAGACTACCTGTCATGGATGGGCAGGATATGTGTGAAATAATCTTAGAAAAGAACCCTAAAACTGAGAATATATTTATTTTTAATGAATCTGATACTGAAAGAGTTTTAAGCGTATATAACCAATACCATATAAGCAAGCTTCTTTGTAAGGAAAACATGATTCTTGATGATTTGCCTAGCCTTATTGAAGACTCGCTTCATATGTATAACAGAGTTGAAGAAATAAATATTAAGAGCAAATCAGTAAATAAGCTTAATGATAAGTATTTAAAACCATTACAGGAAATGTCTGAAATTCTCAATGAGCGAATGGAAAGCTATCAGGAGATTATTAGATCATATAATGATTGTCTTAAGTTTATTACAGGTAATACTGAGAAAACTCTAAAATCTTTAAATGTTTATGTCGATAGAATTATTAACGACTATATTCAGCTATATATGGTTAGGCAGCCTGAATATGACGTGTATTTTGGAAATATAAATAATTCATTTAATAAACCTGAAGATAAGAAATTTTTTAAATTTATAGATAATGTAAAAGAAATATCCGAGGAAATCCTTACAGATATATTTTTCACTGTAGATGTTCTTACTATATTGTTTGATTCATTTTTCTTGGCATATAGAGGAAAAATAGAATTAGCAGAAGAAAATGGTTCATACCTTGTTAACGCCATATATGAAGTTAGAGAGGATGAAGAAAAAGAAATATCTACTACAGCTTTAAATATTGTAAAAAGTATTATTAATAATCAGGCATCAAGACTTCAGTATGCTAAGAAAGATAA
>JAUNNN010000011.1:0-19269 GCA_030531435.1 Lachnospiraceae bacterium | reverse complement strand
TGATTCAGTATAAAGCTTTTTTCACTAATGATATGAAGGAGAGTATCACTAATGAAGAAGCGTAAAAAAGCCAAAAAGAAAATGGATGCAAGAAGCATTGTTATGCTTATTTTGTCCTTAGTTGCAGTATTAAGTCTTGGATATTTTGCAATTTATTGTTTTCAGTCAAGCCATTCAACTAACCAGGCGAGTAACTTATCAGACATTAAAGAAAATAATAATTTTAAGCTTATACCAAGAGCTACTGTAAAGCTTGATAATACAGATACTCCTGACATTTTAGAAGAATATCAGGGACTATATGAATTAAATAAAAGCTTAGTTGGTTGGATTAAAATCGATGATACACAGATTGATTATCCAGTAATGCAGACTAAAAATCAGGACTATTATTTAAATCACAATTTTGATCAGGAAAAGGATAATAATGGTTCGATTTTTATAGACAAAGAATGTAGTATATGGCCAAGATCCCAGAATATTATTATTTATGGTCATAATATGAAGTCCGGAAAAATGTTCGGATCACTTAAGGGATATAAAGATGAAAGCTATTGCTTAAAACATCCATATATTCAGTTCGATACTTTATATGAAAAGGGCAAATATCAGGTTATGTTTGCGTTTTCAGAAATAGTACATGATGAAGTAGAGGTTGCTTTTAAGTATTATCAGTTTATAAATGCAAATTCTGAAGTTGAATACAACTCTTACATGAATGATATGAAGGAAATGTCTTTATATGATACAGGAGTTACTTCACAGTATGGAGATGCGCTTATTACTTTATCTACTTGCGATTATTCAGCTGGTTCTGAAAGATTCGTTGTAGTAGCTAAGAAAGTAGAATAGATTAAGTTTACATAATATTTGTTTTCATATGGGGAGAAATCATATGGCAAAAACAACTAAAAAACCAATTGAACAAAATAAAAAAAAGGGCAGAAGAAAAAAACTGCACATGAAGAAAAGTGTTCGACTAACTGTAGCGGCGTTAATGATGGTAACGGCGTTAATAGTTGCGCTTATCCCAGTGCAGGGTGGTGGTGTAAAGGCGACAACAGAAGCATCATTACCAAATGTTAATGAGTTAAGTCTATATTATTCAGATCCAGCAAATGTGACAGGTTTTTCTGCTGGTTCTCATGCACTTCTTGGTGCAACTACAGATGGTTATGCTGGATTTGCAATGTCAGCAACCCCTGCAAAACAAATTACAGGAACTGCAATAGATACTTCAACAAATCCTAATGCCAACTTAGCATATTTATATGATTCAGAAGAAGAATTTACAGATGAAACAGGTAAATCTCACAAATTTCATAAAGTTGTACAGGGTGATGGAAAAGGATTCCCAGGTGATCCTGTGCCTGTTTTTAAGCTGGCTAAGGACACAAGTGGAAGCATAAACGTAATTGAAAAATATATTGGTGCTGGAAAGTATGTTCCACCAACAAGATCAATATCATTAAGTGATGCTGTAGCAATTAATATGGGAAAAGCAGAAGCTAGTCCATATTATTCTGGTACTCCAGCGCTGATAAAGGATGTAAGAGATGACAATCCAACAACTCTTGGACGATTTGCAGAAGGTGAATATACAAAATATACAGAGTCGGATACAATTCCTCCATCTGGTGAAACATATTCACTTGTAAGAGTATCGGTTGAGAAGCATAATATTACGTTAAAAAGGGATGCTGACAATAAGCTTGTATTGAAAGTACCAGTTGATCCAACTCAAGGCTATGATTATGATGATGTAGCTGAAAGCTATAGCTTTCTAGCATGTAAAGATTCGTCTTCTACAACAAATGATTCCCTAATTAATACAATTAACTATATTGCTGACTGTGCATTTTATAATGAACAGGATATATATAGCATTGATATTCCAGAAAGAATTCGTGCCATAGGTAATGCGGCATTTAAAAGTACAGGTCTTAAAAATGTAACAATTTCTACACAATGTAAGTTTATTGGTGATCAAGCATTTGAGTCATGCGGAAGTTTAGAATCAGTTAAATTTTCAGACGATCAGAGTAACATTGAATTTATTGGTGATGGTTGTTTTGCTAATTCAACATTAAAATCATTTAAAGTTCCTAAAGCAAATAACCTTACTATAGGTTCAGGAGCATTTTTAAACTGTAAACGTATTGATGATATTGATTTTTCAAATACAAATCCAACCATTAAGCTTGGTTGCTATACTTTTGCAGGATGTTATGGTAATGATGAGTCTGGAACACCACATGGTCTTACAAATGTTAAATTAACAAATGTTGGAAAAATAGTTAAGCATACAACGGGAGATACTGTTGGATGTGGTATTTTTTCCAACTGTAATAACCTTTATACAGCAGAATTTTCAGACTCTTTATCAGGAGAACTTCCATATGGTACATTTGCAGATTGCCCAAATATGTATTATGTAAAGGCATATAATCCAAGTTTATCATTCCATGTTGATAGTACTGGTAAAAAGCACGAATTTTCTGATATGAGTAATAACTTTCACATATGGGGTCCACAATATCCATGTGCTATAGGTACTAAGGCAACAGATAATGCTGTTACATATAGGTATGATTTGCAAAGTGGTGATAAGTTTATCTATTTTGATACACAAAGATATGCATATACATTCTCACCTGATGGAAACGGCAAATATAAAATAACCAATATTGATGATGATAAAGTCCTATTTAATACTGGTGAATATAAGGATTATACAATTAATATTCCTTATTCAGTTTGTGATGTATATGATATTGGCGGAATTGGTCTAAATGCAGGAAAAACTCTTGATAGAGGCGTTAAAAATATAAAAATACCCGATTCAATAGGTTACATTGAAGATAGAGCATTTGCTGATATACCTTCGCTTGAAAAGGTTCTTTTTGTAAGTAATATTGATTCGCAGGGCAATGATGTACCTCAGGCTGAAAGCCTTAAAATTGGTGCACATGTGTTTGCTAATGATAAAAATCTTACTGATGTGTATTTCCGTCACTTTAAATATAGTCCTGCGGATGGAACAGTAATTGATAATGCAATAGATCCTAATATTGTAAGTGTAGGTGTATCTACACAGGATGGTTCCACTAATAATAGAGTATTTGATACTACAAGAAATCCTGGTTCTGGTCAGCAGGCCTTAACTGTTCATGGACGTATGTATGATCAGAATAGTAAAGAATCTGATCCTTTATTCCTTGCATGCATGGATAAGGATACTGGATATGTCTCATCTGCACGAGATGGATTTGTATATTACACAACAGATGGACCTGAATTATTATCCGCAAAATATGATGTTGATATTAATGATAAAAATGGTGCTGCATCTCTTATAAATTATCCAACAAAGGATACAAAAGTGATGACAGGAATTGTAGTTGATACAGATGGAAAACCAGTTCTTGATGAATACAATATGTATACTTATCAGCCAGATAAAACTGTAACTGAGGTGATTCAGGGACTTCAGCCAAATTCGCCAAACTATAATTACGCTGTAAAAGAAAATTTTGAAAAAATATTTGTTCCAAAGGGTATTACATCTATAGAAAATACAAATGTCAAATACGGTTCAGGTGAATCTGATGAACAATACTTTCGAAATTTAAAAGCCACAACAGATGCTGGTGGTGGTGATGTATATACATCTCAGGTTACTCTTGCATCTGTTACAAAATTACCAGACAAGGCTTTTGCGACAGTTGCTCATGACACAGCTGGAAGTACTACACCACCTAATAAAATACTTCCTGCTTCAACTATTAATAGAGTCAATTTCTTAAGTGACATGTGGGATATAGGTAATCAGCCATTTGTTAATTCTAAGAATCTTGTAGATGTTGTATTTAGTGCTGATGAAAATCCACAAACAGACACGGCAGGTATTCAAAGCGGAAATAAATCATATAGAACAGTTAATGGAATAATATATGATACAGAATATCATGTAAGAAAAAATCCATCAGATAATCATATGGATGAAACCTTAGTTGAATGCTTACCAGGAACTAGCGGCGAATTAACACCAGAAAAAACTATAACTAGAATAGATAATGGCGCATTTGAAAACTGCGACAAGATTAATTCTGTTGATTTAACCGAATGTAAAGATCTAACTAGTGATTATGATTATGTTGAGGTTGGTGGAATTAAAAAAGAAGTTCTTCATGCAGCAATACCAGATAGATGTTTCTATGATGCTGATAGACTAAGTAATGTTTATCTTCCCGATACAGCAAACTCTGTTGGAAGTCTTGCATTTTCTCCAGCAGAGGATATTTCAAAAAGACAGTATATGGTACTTGATACAGTAAGAGTAAGAGTTCCATCTATTGAGACACCTTTTGCCAAAGATTCATTTGATCATAATGGAGAAGATGGTGCTGGTGCAACTCTTGTTGGTCTTCCTGATTCTGCTGCATATAGATATGCTATGGATCCAACACATCCTAATGTTGCATTTGAATCATTAGGTGCTTTCTATATGGTTACATTTGTTGATTATGATGGAAAAATTCTGTCGCAGGAAAAGGTCAAAGAGAATGAATATATTCAGACTGTTCCAAAGGCAAGTGATAGAACTGGCTATGATTTTGTTGAATGGGCTACATCTACAGGTAAAAAACCAACAGAAAAAGTCACTTCAGATATGATTTTTGTACCAACATATAAAATTATTGATGATTCAAGTTCTAGTTCCAGCTCGACATCCACAACAGCTCCAGGTTCTAGTGGTGGATCTTCTAGTGGTGGAAGTAGCTCAGGCAGCTCAAGTGGAAGCTCAAGTAGCTCAAGCAGTTCAAGTGGAAGTAGCTCAAGCTCATCATCAAGACCTATTGTTGTATCTGGTGCACCTGCTCCATATGAAGGCTCAGGTACTGGAAATATAAATAATAACGGTGGATCAGGCTCAGGTTCTGGTTCTGGAAGTAATGTTGCAAAAGGAAATGCTGATGTTACTTCATCAGTAAATGGACTTAGAGATACTGGAAAGATGTCAGCTACAGTAAATGGTTCAAGTGAGAACTATATTATTAAGATTACTGAAACAGAAGAAGCTGATGCATGTGCAGAAGCAGCACTCCTTGCAGAATTTGGTTCACTTGATGCTATACGTTACGTACCATTTGATATTTCACTTTATGATTCAACAGGTACTCAGAAGATTTCTCCTGTACCAGAAGGTGTAACAGTATCAATAACAATGCCAATTCCAGATGATCTTACTATTTACGGTGGTAATGCGAAGGTTGGTAGTACAAGAGGAAATAATCTTGAAAAGATTCAGCCTAAGTTCACTGTAATTGATGGTGTACCATGTATGAACTATACAGTAAGCCACTTATCACCTTATGTTGTATATGTTGATACAGCACATCTTGCAGACGTAGGTATCGCTGATGCAACACCACAGACTGGTGATCCAATTCATCCTAAGTGGTTCCTTGTTATTGGTTTAGCTGCAGTTTCAATTCTTCTTTTCTTAAAGAGAGATAAGATTGAAGTAAAAGCTGCTTAATTTGGATATATTTATGTTAAAAATTGTTAGACGTTCAATTGCAATTTTATTATGTGTAACAGCTACGATTCTTCTCTTAATCCCTGCAAATAATGTTGATGCAACATTTACTAAAGGGGATTATGAGATGGATGGTGGTGTACTCGTTAAATACACAGGTACAGAATCTGACATTACGATTCCTCTTGGTGTAACGAGAATAGGTCATGATGCCTTCTCAGGTAATAATTATCTTAAGAAGGTTTATATTCCTGACGGCATAGATATTATTGATTTCTCTGCATTTGAAAACTGTAAAAATCTTGAGAAGGTTTCAATGGGTGATGATGTAAAAGTCATTGGACAAAGCGTTTTCTCAGGATGTCAGAGTTTAAAAGACGTTAATTTACCTCGTTATGTTGAGGAAATTGGCTCTGGTGCTTTTGCTGCATGTCCTTCATTAAGCACTGTAAAAATAGATCCACAAAATAGAAATTTCATATGCCTTGATGGCGTTATTTATACTAGAGATGGTAATAAAATGGTGCAGTATCTTGCTGGACGACCATACTCTACATATGATATTCCAGAACCTGTTACAGAAATAGGTGAGTTTGGCTTTTATGGTGCCAATATGCTTACTAATGTAAATATTGTTAAAGGTGTAACAGAAGTTCCGGATTATGCATTTCTAAACTGTAATGGATTGAGCGAAGTAACAATCCCTTCTACAGTTGAAGCAATTCGCAGAGGCTCATTTGGTGGATGCCCTAATCTTACTGCGCTTGCAGTTCCAACTACAGTTAGATACATAGATCCAGAGGCATTTACATCCCTTACAGGTGAAACTGGAGATATGGTTGATTCAAATACTGGTACAGTTTTATCTGAAAGTAATGCAGATAAAATGTCAGGTAATAGTTCAGCAGAAGATATAAGTGAAGAAGTATCAGAAACTCTCAGGAAGCTTGCTGAAGAAGCCAAAAATGAAGAAAATTCTGATAGTGAAGAAAATAAAAATACAGAACCAAAAATAAATCTTGCTGATAAGCTTGCAGAAGCTTTAGCATCAGGAAAAGTAAATGGTGAGCTTGCCTCCACAAAGATACATCAGGGGGAAGCTGTATTTATGATGGATCCAAAGCTGTTTACTGTTCATGGATTTGATATTAATTCTGCACAAACAGAAGATAGCATTGCTGATAGTGGAAATCAAACTGCTGATGGTAATACAGTAAGAAGCTTCTCTGGAAATGAATTTGATATTATTAATAATGTTTTAGGACATTACGGTGGAAATAATGCATCAGTTACTATTCCAAATGGTGTTGCAAAGGTTGGTAACAGATTATTTTATAAAAATAGAGGTATATCAGAAGTTAATTTACCTGCAGGTCTTCAGGAAATTGGCGATTTTGCCTTTGCAAGATCATCTGTAAATAAGGTTAATATCCCAGCAGGTACAAGTAAAATTGGCTATGCTGCATTCTATAACTGTAAAGAATTAAATGATCTTGTAATTCCTGATTCAGTAACAGATATTGAGCTTGGTGCTTTTGATGGTTCAGGCTACATTGAATCATGGAAAGACATAGAAGATGGTAAAGATTTTCTTATAGCTGGTGATGACATTTTATTAGCATATAAAGGTTTTGGCGGAGATGTCACAATTCCAAATGGTATTAAGAAAATTGGTCCAGCAGTATTTAAGGGACAGACAAGACTTAAATCAGTAACATTCCCAGAAACTGTTACTGAAATTTGTGAAGATGCATTTAATGGCTGTACAAGCCTTAAGTCTGTTGAACTTCCAACATATCTTGAAACCATAGAAGATAGAGCGTTTAAAGATACAAGGCTTGAAAATGTAATTATTCCATCATCTGTTAAAGAAATAGGACTTGGTGCATTTGATACAACTGGAACAAATGGCGGTATGGAATATGTATCATTTAATGGAACATCTCTTCCAAACGTTTCATATAAACCTACTGCATCCAGATTATCTGCTAATGATATTAGAACATGTGCTTTCGAAGGCACAGATTATGCAATAATAAATGCATCAGCTGACATTAATTCTGGTAATATTTTTGATCCATATGAATATGGCTTTAGAGGTGAAGTTATTTCTAATGCTGCTGAATCAGAAGAGGGATATAAACAGTATGAACTTAGAAAAGTTACAAGACAGCCTGATTCAAATGGAAACGTAGAAATAGTTTCAGACATTACTGTTGGTGGAGAGCCATATTTAATGAATGGAGTTAGAGAGTCTGCGTTCAGTGAGTATGCAAATCCTAACTGGTGTAATAAAGATGTAAATGATATTACATTAGCAGGTAAAAAATCATCTGATCTTGATGACCTGATTAAAGCAATTCAGATTGGAAGAAGAGATAATGGAGATGATTTAATTGATATATCTGTAGATCCAACACTTGGCTTTAATCCATCATCAATTAAAGCGGTTATACCTGAAAATAGTGAATCATATAAGCTTAATATTGCTGCAGATGATAGTACACAAAGTAATTTCATGCAGGCATTTAATAATAGATATGGTAAATCTGATAATGTAATTATGACTGATTTATCAATTGATATGACTGACAGACTTGGAGCTATACCAATTCATAAGATGGCATCTGGTAAGATGGAACTTGAAATGCCATTACCAGCTAATATGAAAACTGATAGTAATGTATATGTTGCAACACTTGATGATAATGGATTACTTGAAAACGTGACATCAGAAGTTATTTATGATGAAGAAGGTAATAAAGATGGTATTAAATTTGTTGCCAGTCACTTATCACCATATGCAATTTATTACTTTACTGACGAAGGCCCAATGCTTCTTACTGATGATGGGTTAAGCAGTGAAGAAATAGTTGTAGATAATGAAGATACTCTTGGATTACCATTTAATCAGGAGTTAATTGTAAAGACACTTAACAAAAAAGTTGGTACCATTCCTACTCGATATATTGTAGTATTTATTATGTTTATGATGGCTATTTTATTATTTGTTATGCCTAATAAAAAGGTCAAAAAGATAGCAGCATCAGATAAATAATTTTAGTGACACATAAAATTAAAAGGAGAAGACATTTATGGAAAAAATCAAGATGACAACACCTCTCGTTGAGATGGATGGAGATGAAATGACAAGAATTCTCTGGCAGATGATAAAGGATGAGTTATTAACTCCTTTTATTGATCTTAAGACAGAGTATTATGATTTAGGTCTTAAACATCGTAATGATACAGATGATCAGGTTACAAAGGATTCAGCAAATGCCACTCTTAAGTATGGTGTCGCTGTAAAATGTGCAACAATTACACCAAATGCTGCCAGAATGACAGAATATGATCTTAAGCAGATGTGGAAGAGCCCTAATGGAACTATTAGAGCAATCCTTAATGGTACAGTTTTTAGAACACCAATTATCGTTAAGGGTATTGAGCCATATGTTAAAACATGGAAAAAGCCTATTACTATTGCAAGACATGCATATGGTGATATTTATCTTAATGTAGAAGATCAGGTTAAAGAAGGTAAGGCTGAGCTTGTATTTACAGATAAGGATGGTAACGAAAGACGTCAGACTATTAAAGAGTTTGATGCAGATGGTGGCGTAATTCAGGGTGTTCATAACTGTAATAAATCAATTGAAGCATTTGCTAGAAGCTGTTTTAACTATGCTCTTGATATGAAGCAGGATTTATGGTTTGGTACAAAGGATACTATTTCAAAGAAATATGACCACAAATTTAAGGATATTTTCCAGGAAGTGTTTGATAAAGAATATAAAGAAAAATTTGATGAAGCTGGTATCGAATATTTCTATACATTAATCGATGATATTGTTGCCAGAGTTGTAAGATCAAATGGTGGAATGATTTGGGCTTGTAAGAACTATGATGGTGATGTAATGAGTGATATGGTTTCAACAGCATTTGGTTCACTTGCTATGATGACATCTGTTCTTGTTAACCCAGATGGTGTTTATGAATATGAAGCAGCTCATGGAACAGTTCAGAGACATTACTACAAACACTTAAAAGGTGAAGAAACATCAACAAACTCTGTAGCTACTATTTTTGCATGGACAGGTGCTCTTAGAAAGCGTGGAGAACTTGATGATATTCCAGAGCTTGTTAAATTTTCAAATAAGCTTGAAAGAGCTACTATTGCAACAATCGAAGAAGGTAAGATGACAAAGGATCTTGCTATGATTACAACAATGGAAGAGACAGTTACGCTTAACAGTCTTGGATTCATTCAGGCTATTCGTAAAAATCTTGAAGACTTATTATAGGATTTGAAATGGAAGATAAAGGGATTTCTAGAGCAGTAATATCAAGATTACCAAGGTATTATAGATATTTAGGCCAGTTAGTTGATGAAGGCGTTGAGAAAATAAGTTCAAATGATTTATCTATACTTATGAAGGTAACTGCGTCTCAGATTCGTCAGGACTTGAATAATTTTGGTGGATTTGGACAACAGGGATACGGTTACAACGTCAAATTTCTTTATGAGGAAATAGCTAATATTTTAGGCCTTGATAAAAAACATAATCTTGTACTTATTGGTGCAGGTAATCTTGGTCATGCCCTTGCAAACTATGTGAATTTTGAAAGAAGAGGCTTTATTATAAAAGGCATCTTTGATAAAAATGAAAACGTTCATGGGAAAAAGATTCGTGATGTAGAAGTTCGTCCTATGAGTGAAATGAAAGAGTTTGTACTAAAAAATGATATTGATATTGCTGTTTTAACAATTCCTAAAGAAAGTGCTGTTACAGTTGCAGCAGAGCTTGTTAATTGTGGCATTAAAGCAATATGGAATTTTGCTCATGTTGATTTAAACGTTCCTGATAATATAGTTGTTGAGAATGTACACCTATCAGAAAGTCTCATGAAGCTTTCTTATGATTTAAACAACACAGAAAAAGGTAATTAATTCTTTTATGGCAGATGTAAAACACGAAAAATTTGAAAATGCATTAAAAGCCGCTAAAGTTCCTGTGCTTGTACTTGATAATAAATGGCATCGTTTATTCAAAAAAATTGGAATAACTGATGACATTAAAAGGCTTGAAAAAGAATTAAATGAACTCTTAAAACGTCAGGGTAAAATTAATAACGAAATGAAGGCATTAAAGAAGATTAAATCTGATTTAATGGGTGAAATCGTTAATAATATGGATGATGGCGATGATTCAAGGGATTCAAAGGCATCAAATAAAAAGCTTGATGATAATAAAAGACTTATTAATGAAGCAAATGATAAAATGGCATCTTATGAAGATGAAATGCTTGAATTACCTAGGGAAATTGACCGAGTTAATAAAGAATTAATGCTTCATACAATGGATCTTTGCTATGATAAATTATCTGAAAATACAGATCAGATTGAAGAAATAGCTAATTGGATTAGAGATATTAGAATTCAGCTTAAGAAAAACGTTATTCGTAAACAGGAAATGGAAATGAATAACGCTGATTTATATACTTTTATGCACAACATATTTGGAAATGACGTAATGGACTTATTTGATATGCGTTATGAGCCAAAACTACGTGTTCCTGAAAATAAAAAGGAAGAAATGGTTGAGTAATGAGTTATAAAAGAATATGGGCCGAAATTGACCTGAATAATTTAATAAAAAATATGAATAATTTCCATAGTATTATTAATGATTCTACGAAAATTATTTGTGTTATTAAGGCTGACGGCTATGGACATGGAGCAGTAAAGCTTGCTAATGAATTAATTAAACTTCCATATTTGCATGGTTTTGCTGTTGCTACAGCAGAAGAAGCTTTTGAATTAAGAGAAGCGGGTATTTTCCATCCAATTTTAATACTTGGATATACATTTAAAGAAGATTATGAACAGTTAATTGAACAGAATATTTCTTTAACAGTATTTACTAAGGAAATGGCTGATGAAATAAGTGAAGCCGCATGTAAAATCAATAAAGATGTTCTTGTACATGTGAAAGTTGATACTGGTATGAGCCGTATAGGTATTACACCAGATGATAATGGACTTGAAATTGTTAAATATATAGCATCAAAGCGTAATACAAAGATTGAAGGAATGTTTACTCATTTTGCCAGAGCAGATGAGCTTGATAAAACTAAAGCTAATGCTCAGCTTAAGAAATATTCTGATTTTGTTAAATTAGTAACATCAAATGGGATAGAAATTCCTATTAAGCATTGTTCAAACAGTGCTGGTATTATTGAAATGAAAGATGCTAATTTTGATGTTGTTAGAGCTGGCATTACCTTATATGGTTTATGGCCAAGCAATGAAGTAACTAAAGATGTTATTCCTCTATATCCACTTATGACACTTAAATCAAGTGTTGTATGTGTCAAAGATTTAGAGCCAGGCAGAGAAATAAGCTACGGTGGCACATATACTACTAAAGATACGCGTAAAATTGCTACTATTTCAGCAGGATATGCAGATGGTATCCCAAGAGGTTTATCAAATAAAGGATATGTACTAATTCGTGGAAAGAAGGCACCAATTGTTGGTCGTGTCTGCATGGATCAGTTTATGGTTGATGTTACAGATATAGATTCAGTAACAGTAAGAGATGAAGTTGTAATAATTGGTTCTCAAGGTAATGAAACAATAACAGCAGAAGAGGTAGGGGATATCTCTGGAAGATTTAATTATGAGCTTGTATGTGACATTACAAAGCGAGTTCCTAGAATATATAAGACAAATTAGAAAATATTTGTTATAATAGTGTTTTGAAAATTTTAGAAGAGGTGGATTATGTCAGGACATTCAAAGTTTGCAAATATCAAGCACAAAAAAGAGAAAAATGATGCGGCTAAGGGTAAAATCTTTACTATTATTGGTCGTGAAATTGCAGTTGCAGTTAAAGAAGGCGGAGCTGATCCAGATAATAACTCAAGACTTCGTGATGTAATTGCAAAAGCAAAAGCTAATAACATGCCTAACGATACTATTGACAGAGGTATTAAAAAAGCCGCTGGTGAAATGGGTAACGTTAACTACGAATATGTTTCATATGAAGGATATGGACCTAACGGTATTGCTATTATCGTTGATGCTCTTACCGATAACAAAAACAGAACAGCTGCAAATGTAAGAAGTGCTTTTACAAAGGGTAATGGTTCTGTAGGTACACAGGGATGTGTATCATATATGTTTGATCAGAAAGGTCAGATTATTGTAGATAAAGAAGAATGCGATATGGACGCAGATGAATTAATGATGGTTGCTCTTGATGCAGGTGCAGATGACTTTGCAGAAGAAGATGATAGCTATGAAATTTTAACTGCTCCAGAAGATTTTTCAGTTGTTTGTAAAGCTCTTGAAGATGCTGGAATTAAAATGGCTTCTGCAGAAGTTACAAAGCTTCCACAGAATTATGTTTCACTTACAGAAGAAACAGCTGTAAAGAGTCTTCAGAGAACACTTGATCTTCTTGATGAAGATGATGATGTTCAGGCTGTATATACTAACTGGGAAGAGGAATAAGTCGTGGATAATCAGGGAACAAAGCTTACTCTTTTATATACATACGCTGATGAAAAGATGCGTTATTTCAAAAGAGATACTTATGAACAGGCTTTTACAAAGTACTGTGCAGTATGTGATGATATTTATAAAGAAATTGATGAAGATACAAAAGATATGAATGATGAAGACCTTAATTCATACATTGATTCTTTAGCTTCAAGTTTTGTTGAAATATTTAGCACTGAGTTTAATCAGATTACTAAAAAAAGCAAGAAGCTTTCTTATATAACAGGACATAATGCTCCACTTGTAGTTTATTTATTTCCTGCAATTATGAATTATGATGCTAAATGGTCAAAGTCATTTTGTGAATATGTTGTTACAAAATGGAACGAAGCATTTAACGTACCTGGTGTTGGACAAATTGGTTATACTACATACGCAGGAATTAAAGGTGGATTTAAAACAAAGCTTTGTTATATTACAACAGCTGTATGTCAGTCACTAAATCTTGATGATAACTGTAAAGAGCTTCTTTTATTAAAAGATTATAGAGATAATATATTTGTTAATCAGGAAAATGGTGCTGAATACATTAATGAATATTACAATATTGCACCAACAATTGTTAAAAGAATTAATAAATCTGAAAATGCTGATGAAGTATATGCATCACTTTATAATGATCATATATCTAAATGCATTGAAGATATTGAAAATAAGCAGTATGAAGCCTGCAAAGACAGATATATTGCTATGGTAAATGAATTAAAAGCAAAATACATGGGGTAATTTATGAAACAGTCAACTATTTGTGTTCAGGCTGGATGGCAGCCAAAAAATGGTGAACCTAGAGTCCTTCCAATATACCAGTCAACAACATTTAAGTATGAGACATCTGAAGAGATGGGAAAGCTTTTTGATCTTGAAAAAGATGGCTATTTCTATACAAGACTTCAGAACCCAACTAATGATTGTGTTGCTGCAAAAATTGCACAGCTTGAAGGTGGTGTTGCCGGAATGCTTACATCATCAGGACAGGCTGCAAATTATTATGCAGTATTTAATATTTGTGAAGCAGGCGATCATGTTGTAATGTCTTCAAAGATGTATGGCGGAACATTTAATCTTCTTACAGTAACTATGAAGAAGATGGGCGTTGAATGCTCATTAGTTGATCCTGACGCATCAGTTGATGAAATAAATGCTGCATTTAAGGATAATACAAAGTGTGTACTTGCTGAAACACTTTCAAATCCTTCAGTAGTAGTTCTTGACATTGAAAAGTGGGCAAATGCTGCACATGCTCATGGCGTTCCACTTATTGTTGATAACACATTTGCAACACCAATTAACTGTAGACCTTTTGAATGGGGAGCTGATATCGTTACCCATTCAACTACAAAGTATATGGATGGTCATGCAATGGCTGTTGGTGGAGCTATTGTTGATAGTGGTAACTTTGACTGGATGGCCCATAAAGAGAAATTTAAGGGACTTACTGAGCCAGATGAGTCATATCATGGAATCGTTTATGCAGAGAAATTTGGCAAAGCTGCCTATATTACAAAGGCAACAAGTCAGCTTATGAGAGACCTTGGTTCAATTCAGTCTCCACAGAATGCATTTTTACTTAATATTGGACTTGAAACACTTCATTTAAGAGTTCCAAGACATTGTGAGAATGCTTTAAAGGTTGCTAAATTCTTAAGTGAACATGACGATGTTGCTTGGGTATCATATCCAGGACTTGAAACAGACAAATATCATGATCTTGCAATGAAATATATGCCAAATGGTACTTGTGGTGTAATGTGTTTTGGCTTAAAGGGCGGAAGAGAAGCATCTATTAAGATGATGGATAACTTAAAGCTTGCATGTATTGTTACACACGTTGCAGATGCAAGAACATGTGTATTACATCCAGCATCACATACACACAGACAGATGACTGATGAACAGTTAATGGAAGCAGGAGTTCGTCCTGACTTAATAAGACTTTCAATTGGTATCGAGGATGCGGATGATATTATTGCAGATTTAAAACAGGCATTGGAATGTAAATAATGCAGGAAAATAAAAAAGCACCGACATTAATCATATCTGTGCTTTCACTGATTGTACTTGGATATGTTTTGTACATGTCAGTGTACAATCAAATAATTGCACAAAGTGATGGATTCTTCAATATGATAATATTTGCAGGAATCCTTCTTTTGGTGTTTATTCTTATTTCTCTTATTATAAAACTTATGGCTTATACGCCAACAAATGATATTTCTCCTGTACTTAAATATTTATTATTTATGGGTGGAGCATGTCTTATTGTTTTATCTATTTTTTTAAGAATTAAATACACATCAAGTGTTCCAGCATCAGAATCAGTTTATTTTAAAGCATGTCAGTATATAAATGATGGCATGTTGTCTGAAGGTAATGATATTATGCCTTCACTTCTTTATGACTGCGCAAAGCTTCCTTTTGCCATGTTTTCTTCTCTGATTTTTGATATTATTGGCCTTAATGCAGCAGCAATTATTTATATAAATCTTGGTCTTCTTGCAGTAACAGCAGTATTTGTTTATTTAACTGTTGCTACAATAAGTGATAATATTTGTGGTCTTATTGCATTTATAGCAGTTCTTTTTATGCCTGGAATGACTTTTGCAGTTTATTCATATAATTCTGAGTTATTCTTTGGTGCAGTTTTTTCAATAACACTTTATTTATATAATTTACTCATACATAAAACATTTAAAAACAATGTATTCATTTTAATTACATCAATATTTGCTGGTGTTTTTTCAGGAATTATGATTTTTTCTGAACCAGTTTCAGTTTTAATTGTAATAGTATTATTTGTATGGGCATTATTAAAGAAAAAGCAGCCAATTACTTACTATATATTCTGCTTATTATTTAGTGTTCTTATTTTATTTTTACTTACATTTTTTAAGTCATTAATGCTTGAAAAGGATTTAATGGAAGTAATACTTGCAGGTGTTTCTACATTTAATCCATTAAAAAACAATATACTTCAGGAAACATATTCATTTACAGATGTATTAAAGTTTCTTGGAACATATGTTGATGATTTAAACACACATATTGTTAATAATTATTATTTCCTAACAAGCAAAAACGGTGATACATATTCTTCATTGCAGGCAGTTTGGTTACAGCTTGGAAATCAGTTAATTTACATGTTTTTAATTATTTTTACTGTAGCTGATGTGCTTTACTTAATGAAGTCTTTATATAATAAAATCACACCAATCTATTCAGTTTTTGTTTCTGCATTTATTGTACAGTTACTCACTGCTAAGACTTCAAGTAATAGTTTATATTTTGGAATAATTCTTGTTATTCTTGCATTTTCAACTATTCAGCAGATGTTCTTAAATCATCATCCTGATGTTTCGGCTATGCTTCTTGAAATGGAAGACCAGGGTAAAATTGAGGCAACAGATGTTTCAGAATCTATTGATGTGTCTGAAGAAAATCATATTGATGTTGAACGTGCTAGAGCACTTGTATTTTATGGTGAAAACGATGCTTTGTATAAGCAGATTAAGCTTGAAGAAAGAAATGCTCGACATACGGATTCTGTAATAACTACTAAGGTTACGACTGGATTTGAAGATGGCCAGTACATTTATAAAGAAGAAGCTGTTGAATTCTTAGATGAAGCAGACAAGCCTATGGATAAACCTGTTGTTGCTGAAGTTAAAGCAATTCCAGGTACACGTCCAGTTGAAGTTGTAAAACCATTACTTGCTGATGAAACAGGATTCTTAGATGAGCCTGATGAGGCAATCGTTATTGAAGAAAATAAACCTGTACAAATTACTGATTTAAATAAAGAAAAAGAAGATTTATCATATTTTGATGAACCAGATGAAATAAAAGAAGAACCTGAGTATTTCGATGAACCAGATACTCCAGTTCAGACTTCAAATAATGCTCCTATAGTTGAAGAACCTAAAACTGAAGCACCTGATATAAAAGAAGGCTTTGTAATTAGAAAGAAGGAGCCAAAAGCGGATCCTTCATTTGTAGCAGCACCTGAAGAAAAGAAGGCTAAGTTAAAACCAGAAAAGGTTAAACCAGAGAAAGTCAAAAAAGAAAAGCCTGAAAAAGTAAAGAAAGAAAAGAAGAAAAAAGGTAAAGATGTATTACCTGAACCAGCTAAACAAGAAAAAGCAAAACCAGGTGAGCATTTGCATAATCCACTACCTTTGCCAAAGCCACATGTATCAAAAGATTTAGATTTTGATGTAGATGTTACGGATGATGATGACTTTGACTATTAAATACTTTAATGATAAAATACTAGATTGTTTAATGGTGATTTAATAAAGAGTGATTAAGTTGTATGGCACAATTGTTTTAAAGAACTTCGTTCTTTAAAACGTCACAAAAAATAAAAACGAAATCAAATGATTTATGTTCCTGGGACAATTGTTTGAAAAAACTTTGTTTTTTCAAACGCAAAAATAATTGAAAATTACATTTTCAATTATTTTCACATATGCTCCTATGGCTCAGGTGGTAGAGCAACGCATTCGTAATGCGTGGGCCGGGGGTTCGAATCCCTCTGGGAGCACTAATACAAAAGATTATAAAGGAAGGCTAAGAAAATGGCACAACTTTGGGGTGGTCGTTTTACAAAAGAAACAGATCAGTTAGTATATGCCTTTAATGCTTCAATTAATTTTGACAAACGTCTTATTAACGAAGATATCGAAGGTAGTATTGCACATGTAACAATGCTAGCAAAGCAAAGCATTTTAACAAATGATGAAAGAGATGCTATCATTAAGTGTCTTAATGAAATACTTGCTGATGTTAATAATGGAAAGCTAGAAATTACTGAAAAATATGAGGATATTCATAGCTTTGTAGAAGCAAATCTAATTGATAGAATTGGTGATACAGGAAAGAAGCTTCATACTGGAAGAAGTCGTAATGATCAGGTTGCTCTTGATATGAGACTTTATACAAGAAAGCAGGTTAAGCTTACTCAGGAGCTTCTTAAAGAATTACTTACTACAATTAATTCTGTTATGAAGGCAAACATTGATACATATATGCCTGGATTCACTCATTTACAGAAGGCACAGCCAATAACTCTTGCTCATCATTTCGGTGCATATTTTGAAATGTTTAAAAGAGATTACTTAAGACTTTCTGACATATATGAAAGAATGAATTACTGCCCACTTGGTGCAGGCGCATTAGCAGGAACTACATATCCGCTTGATAGAGAATATACTGCAAGCCTTCTTGATTTTAAGGGTGCTACAGCAAATAGTATTGACTCTGTATCTGATAGAGATTATTTAATTGAATATTTATCTGCACTTAGCATGATAATGATGCATTTAAGTAGATTTTCTGAGGAAATTATTATTTGGAACTCAAATGAATACAGATTCGTTGAAATAGACGATACATATTCTACTGGTAGTTCAATTATGCCTCAGAAAAAGAATCCAGATATTGCTGAATTAATTAGAGGAAAAGTTGGAAGAGTATATGGTGCGCTAACATCATTACTTACTACAATGAAGGGTATTCCTCTTGCATATAATAAAGATATGCAGGAAGATAAAGAAATGAGCTTTGATGCCTTTGATACTGTTAATGGCTGTATTAAGCTATTTGATGGCATGATGAAGACAATGAAGTTTAATAAAGAAGTAATGGCAAAGAGTGCAATGTGTGGCTTCACAAATGCTACAGATGCTGCAGACTATCTTGTTAAAAAAGGTATGCCATTTAGAGATGCACATAGTGTTATTGGTCGTCTCGTTCTTTATTGTATTGATGTTAATAAATCAATTGATGAATTATCAATAGATGAGTTAAAAGAAATATGTCCTATGTTTGATGAGGATGTATATAATGAAATTAGTTTAGAAACCTGTGTTGAAAAGAGACTAACAAAAGGAAGCCCATCAAGTCAGGCTATGAACGAAGAAATTTCAGGAAATGATATATTTTTAAAAAGTATATAAAAGGAGAATTGTTATGGAAAAATTAAAAGTCGGTATTTTAGGAGCAACAGGTATGGTTGGACAGAGATTTATTTCTCTTCTTGAAAACCATCCTTGGTTTGAAGTTGTAGCAGTTGCTGCATCACCACGTTCAGCTGGTAAAACATATGCTGAAGCTGTTGGTGACAGATGGAAAATGACAACTCCAATGCCAGAAGCTGTTAAAA
>JAUNNN010000010.1:26780-54217 GCA_030531435.1 Lachnospiraceae bacterium | reverse complement strand
GATCAATTCTTCGTCAGGATCCAGATATTATTATGATCGGAGAAATTCGAGACGAAGAAACTGCACAGATTGCCGTTCAGGCGTCAATTACTGGTCACCTTGTTATTTCTACTCTTCATACTAATTCAACAGCAAGCTCTATTACTCGTCTTGTTGATATGGGTATTGAACACTATCTTATTGGTGATTCAGTAGTTGGTATTATTGCACAGAGACTTGTTAGAAGACTTTGTCCAAAGTGCAGAAGACAGAAACCAGCAACTGCTGAAGAAAAGAGAGCACTCAGAATTCCAGAGAATCAGGAATTTAATTTATTTGAGCCAGTTGGATGTAAAGAGTGCGGAAACATTGGATATAAGGGACGAATTGGTGTATATGAGATTATGCCTATTTCCCATAAGATATCAGTTATGATTGCAAATAAAGCAACTTCAGATGAAATAGAGGATGAGGCTGTTAGAGAAGGAATGGTTACACTTCGTCAGGCAGCTGCAGAATATGTATTGCAGGGACTTACAACAGTTTCAGAAATGCAGAGAGTTGCATACGAAGATTAGTTGTAGACAAAATTTCATGGAGAACGTATGGAAGCAAGTGAAGTTACAATTGAAGCGATAATGGGGCATGCGAAAGCATGTGGTGCCAGTGATGTTCACATTACAGTTGGTATTCCTCCAAAGATGAGAGTTGATGGAAAATTAACTCCAATGCCATTTCCTATTCTTTTACCGGTAGATACGGCAAGAATTGGATATAGCATGATGAATGAAAAGCAAAAAACTCAATATGATGAGAGAGGAGAATGGGATTTTTCTTTTTCTATTCCATCTCTTGGAAGATACAGAGTTAACGCTTTTAGGCAGCGTGGATCAATGGCTATGGTGCTTAGACTTGTAGGAAGTATGGTGCCAACTCCAGAATCTTTAGGATTACCTCCATCAGTAATAGACCTTTATTCGAAGAAACGCGGTCTTATATTAGTGACAGGACCTACTGGATCTGGTAAGTCAACAACATTGGCTTCACTTATTGGCAAGATTAATTCAGAGCTTGATGCTCATATCATTACCCTTGAAGATCCTATTGAGTATTTACATAGACATAATAGATCAATTGTAAATCAGCGAGAAATAGGAATTGACTCAGATTCCTATGATATTGCATTAAGGTCAGCCCTTAGAGAAGATCCAGACATTATTCTTGTTGGAGAAATGAGAGATCTTGAAACTATTTCAACAGCTATTACAGCGGCAGAAACAGGACACCTTGTATTATCAACACTTCATACAATTGGTGCTGCAGCTACAATAGATAGAATAATTGATGTATTTCCACCACATCAGCAGGAACAGATTCGTACACAGCTTGCAAATGTATTAGAGTCAGTTGTGTCACAGCAGCTTATTCCTCATGCCGATGGAAGAGGAAGAGTAGCTGCATTTGAAGTAATGCATTCTACAAGTGCTATTAGAAATCTTATTAGAGAAAATAAAACACACCAGATTGCATCTGCAATTCAGACTTCAAGACGAAACGGAATGATTCTTATGGATGATGCAATTCAGGAATTATATATGCAGGGTAAAATAAATAGAGACGATGCTTTAAATTTTGCCCAGGATAAAAATGTTATGAGTACGAGGGTATAAAAATGCCAGGATTTGTATATAAGGCCATTGGACCAGACGGAAAAGAGAAGAAGGGAAATATTCAGGCAGCATCAGAGGAACAAGCTCTTGCCAGAATTAAAGGTGATGGATTAATTCCAATAGAAGTTACTCCTGAAACTCTTCTTACAAAAGATATTAATATTAGTATTGGTGGGAAGATTACTGCCAGAGATTACTGCGTATTCTGTCGTCAGATGCTTTCTATTCTTGGCGCTGGTGTAAGTATTATTAATGCTCTTCAGATGCTTGCAGAGCAGACTGAAAATAAAAAATTGAAACGTGGTATTGCTCAGGTTGCTGACGATGTAGGAAAAGGTGAAACATTATCAAATGCAATGCGTAAGCAGCCAGCTGTATTTCCATCAATGTTTATAAATCTTGTTGAAGCGGGAGAAGCTACAGGTACTCTTGAAATATCCTTTGAGAGAATGGCACTTCAGTTCGAAAAGGAAAGCCAGTTAAAGGCATTAATTAAAAAGGCATTGACATATCCTATTATGGTTGGACTTGTAGCAGTTGGTGTTATCTTTGCAATGATGACATTCGTAATTCCTACATTTATGGGTATGTTTGCAGATATGGATGTTGAAATGCCTGCTATTACTCAGTTTGTTATTAATATGAGTGACTTCTTTGTAGCATACTGGTGGGCAATTATAATTGCAGCGGTAATTATTATTGTTTCAATTAGAGCATATGCAAAGACAATTTCAGGAAAAGTAGTATTTGGTACTATTAAACTTAATCTTCCGGTTGTAAAAGAGGTTCAGGTTAAGGGTGCATCTGCAAAGTTTGCTAGAACTTTATCAACACTTTTAAGATCAGGTGTTCCAATGATTCAGGCCCTTGAAATAACAGCTAATTCACTTGATGACAACATTCATTTTAAGCGTGCAATACTTGGGGCAAGAGATCAGGTTGCAAATGGTACAGCATTATCAAAACCAATAAAGATGTGTGGACTATTTCCACCAATGGTTATCCATATGATTTCAATTGGTGAAGAAACAGGTAACCTAGAAGATATGCTAGAAAATGTGGCTCAGTATTATGAAGAAGAGGTTGCTACTGCAACAGAGCAGATGATGACTATTATGGAGCCAATGATTATATTAGTACTTGCATTAATAGTTGGTGTAATTATTATGGCTATTCTCCAGCCAATGATGACTCTTTACGATGCAGTTGAGAGTATGTAAATTGTGATATAAACCCATAAGGGATTATATAAATAGGGATTTTAACTGTGCAGAGCAGGCGCAGTAAAATAAAGAAAAAAGGAAGGTAAAAAGAAATGAAGAATGACAACAAAGGTTTCTCACTTATTGAGCTTATCGTAGTTATTGCGATTATGGCTATCTTAGTAGGAGCACTCGCACCACAGGTTACAAAGTATATTGAGAAGTCAAGACAGGCTGCTGATATTCAGGCTCTTGGAGCTGTATATACAGCCGTTCAGACAGCTTTAATCGATCCAGATGTTTCAGATGCTCCTACAACATATGATGGAAATCTTACAGCTATTACTGGTACATTTAAGGATGAAGTAACAGAAACATTAGGCGGAGATTTAAACGTAGCAAGCAAATTAAAGTCAAAGAAGTCAAAGAATGCAGGTGGAGCAGCAACACAGGTTACTGTTAAGATTGATGGAAGTAATGTTACTGTTAAAGCAGGATCAATTACAATTGACGCATCAGGATCTCATGTATCATAATTTATGATTTCGACTGAGACAATTATTGTAGGATTATTTATCCTATTGCTTGGACTCTGTATTGGCAGCTTTTTAAATGTATGCATATACAGAATCCCTAAAAAAGAAGATATTGTTAAGCTACCCTCCCACTGTATGAACTGTGGGAGGAAGCTTAAATGGTACGAATTAATTCCTGTATTAAGCTTCCTAATTCAAGGAGGAAAATGCAGGGGATGTAAGGCAAAGCTTTCCATTCAATATCCTATTATTGAACTGCTCAATGGAATACTTTATCTTATTTGTTTTGTTGTGTTTGGATTTACGATAGAGGCAGTGATTTATTCACTTCTTGCATCGGTATTAATTGTTCTCTCTGTAATCGACTTTAGAACATTTGAAATACCTCTTGGATGCAATGTATTTATATTATGCCTTGGAATCGTAAATACAATATTTTGCCTACCGCATATTTCACAGTATGTGATAGGATTTTTTGCTATTAGTGTTGTGCTTTATTTAATAAACACAATTAGCAAAGAAAGAGCCATCGGTGGTGGTGATGTGAAGCTAATGGCTGCATCAGGATTACTGCTTGGATGGCAGAATATTTTACTGGCATTAGTGATTGGTTGTATTTTGGGTTCAGTTATTCATATAGCCAGAATGAAACTGTCAGGAGAAGGTCGTGTGCTCGCATTTGGACCGTATCTGGCAGTAGGTATATTTATATCAGCTTTATTTGGGAATAGTATAATTAGCTGGTACTTTGGATTATTAGGGTTTTAATAACTTAGGGGAAGTAGAAAAGGGAAGAGTATGGCAAAGGTTTTATCGATCTACCTTGCAGGAGATACAGCAAAGCTCTCTGAGGTAGCATTATCAGGTAAAAAGGTTCAAGTCTATAATGCCTATGACATTAACTTGTCAGAAGGCTTGTGTGATGAGGGTGCAATTCTTGACGTTGAAGGTCTGGCTGCAGAACTTAAGCAGCATATAAACAGGCTATCAATCAAATCAAAACACGTTGTTTTTTCAATTGCATCAAAAAGAATAGCTAGTAAAGAAGTAGTTATTCCATATGTTAAAGAGAAGCAGATTGCATCAATTATTAAAGCAAATGCACAGGAATATTTTCCAATTGGAAATATTGAGGAGTATGCGCTTAATTATTCGATACTTGAACTTGTACAAAGTGAAGCAAATAAGCAATATAGACTATCAGTAACAGCTACACCGAATGATATATTAGAAAGCTATTACAGTCTAGCAAGTCTTATGAAGCTCACTATCGATACTATAGACTATGCAGGAAATGCCATCCTTCAGATTCTAAAAATGCAGACAAGTAGTGAAGTTGTAGCAATACTTCAGCTTGGTCGTGCAAACACAGTTATCAATATCATGAATGGTAATGTTCTTATTATGCAAAGAACAATATCATATGGTCTTGATACACTTGTTTCTTCAGTAGCAGATGCGGTTCACCTTGATGATGATGAAGCAGAAGCTTTTATTGAAGATAATGATATAACGAAAATTTGTGGCGCGTATCAAGATGTTGCAGATACAGCAGCCTTAATTATGAATGGTATTGGACGTATTTTTGAATTTTATACTTCAAGAAGCCAGGATCATCCAATTACCGGAGTATTATTCCTAGGTGATGGTACTAAAATTAGCGGTATCGGTTCAGCTATGGAGCGAAACTTTGGATATCAGGTAGAAGAAATCCAGGCCCTTCATAACGTAGATATAAAAAATAAACTTTTAACATCAAATACTCCAACAAACTTTTTAGCAAATATTGGTGCCGTTGTTGCTCCAATGAATATGAAGTTTATTACTCAAAAGGAAGCTGAAAAGAAAGAAAAAGATGATAAGAAGCTTCCATGGGGACTTGTTGTAATTTCATTTATAGGTTCAGTTGCATTAATAGGTGCAAGTACCGCAATGTACTTTATGACAAAATCAGAAAGAGACGCTCTTAATAGTCAGTTGGCATCATTATCTGAGATGCAGGCTATAGAGGACCAGCTTAATGAGGCACTTACAAAGAGTAATGCAATAGAGGAATTTTATAATTCAACAAAAGGCCCTAGTGATTCCCTTTCAAGGCTTATTAGAGATATGGAAATGGTTATGCCAACAGGTATGTCAATTGATACATTTTCTTTATCTGATGGAGTTGTAGCACTTTCTGGTGGTGGACTTGGAAAGGAAAGTATTGCTAAATTTATTCAGCAGATGAGAGATTTGAAGTATGTTCAGAACGTTAAGGTGGACCTTGTCTCTGAAACTATGGATATAGGCGGTGCGTACGATTCATTTACAATGTCATTTACACTACTTGATGTTAATGCTATTGAAGCGGCGGAAGCAGAGGAAGCCGATGTAATTGATATAGAAACACCAACGGAAAATGTTGAAGCAGAGGCTTCTACAGAAGACGAGTTAGGAGGTATGGAATAATGCAGATAAGTGCTAGAGATAAAAAACTTCTTGTATACCTTCTTGCGGTTGGATTAATAGCAATATCATATTTCTTTGTGGCAAGACCTTTACTTGATAAACAGTCAATTATGGCTGATGAAGTAGTGGATTTACAGCAAAGAGTAGATCATTATAGTGAGATTTATTTAAATCAGGCTGATTACGAGAATCGCATTGTTGAGGCTCAGACTAAGTATAATGAAATAGTCAATAATTTCTTTGGAGGGCTTAATCAGGATAATACAATTATGATGATTAGAGACCTTGAAAAAACATCAGATGTGTGGATTGCAAGACTCTCATTTCAGGATGAAAATATTGTGTTTGGTGGCGAAGTAAGCGTTGAAGATAATCCTGAAATGGTAACAGCAGCTCCAATTACTGGATTACGTCAGGACTTAAATATTGATTATGCAGCTAATTATTCTGACTTCAAACGCTTCATTGAATATATAGAAAATTATGATGAAAGATTATTTATTACATCAATTAATTCATCTTATGCCGTTGACTCAGGACTAGTTGGTGGAACTATTGTGTTAAGCCAGTTTGCTGTAACCGGGACAGATAAGGAATACACAGCACCTGATTTGTCTGATGTTAAGCTTGGTAATGACACAATCTTTAAAACTGGCACTTCACTTTTAGCGCCTAGTGATAACGGTGAGAGTGAAGAAGCTTCATCTGATACTGAATCATCTGAAAATACATCAGATGAAACCACAAATTCCGAAGATAAACCAAAATCGGATGAAAAACCTAAGTCAGATAATAAGCCAGCTGAACAGGCTGAGCCTGCTTCAGTAGAAGAGACAGAACCGGCTCCAGCACCAAAGCCAAAGCAGGGTGGCGGAATTATTTAATGAGAAAGTGACAATAGAATTATCTGGTGCTGATTCAAATATATTAGAAAGTATATATAAAATAATATAAATATATTGATGGGTAATAAAACGGACAGTAAAAAGAATAGAATATGCGATAATAACGGCTTCTCAATTGTGGAGGTTTTAGTTGCTGTTGCGATTCTTGCTGTCGTTTTTGCCCCTATTCTAAAAACTTTTTCAACAGCTGCATCAGTAAATGGTAGAGCTCAAAAGGTTCAAAATGTAACCTCTCTTGCAGAAGGTGTAATGGAAGACGTTAAAGGAAAATCAATTCAAGAGTTACTTGAACTTGGGAATATTAGAACTGATGTAACCTTTGAGGCTTTTGATAAAGATGGTAATCACACAGAAAGTGATATTACAAAGGGTAAGAAGTATACAGTTTTCTATGAGGATATAACTGCAACGCAGGGAATTACATACGACGCAAAGGTTACAATAGACACTGATAAGTATTCTACCGATAAATCCTCTATGAGCGAGGGTGATGAAGGATATAGTGATATCAGTGATGCAAACATTAGAGAACTTCCTCAGATTAATAAAGTAGATTCGCACAATCACGCTGTTATTTCCTGGGAAATAAACCAGTATGATGATAAAGCATTAGAGAATTTGGCAGCCGAAAATTCCACATCTGGTGGAGGAGTATCAGCATTAAAAACAAGCTATGCGTATAGTGCAGAGAAGGACATTAATATTACGATTAAAGAAGATTCTGGGCTGACAAAGATTTCATGTGAGATAGAGTATAAGCCTGGAAACTCTACAGATAAATCGCTTAAATATCTTGTCTATAACGGATATTTTGAAGATCAGGCTACAGCACCATTAGGTGGTCCAAATGTATATTTATTTTACACATTATCAGAAAAGGTAGCACCAGCTGGAGAATCATTTAAGAAGGAGCATATTAATATAAATGATACTACTTCCGGAAAGCGCCATAGCGTTTATTTGATAATGCAGGATGGAGTTAATAAGCTTAGTACATTAAACGGCAGTAAAGTTACTCTTAATGTATCTGGAAGTGGATGGAGTGACTCAGTGTCATATAACTCAACTTCAACAATTTCTGATAGTACGAAATTGTTATCTACAACGCCGAATGGTGATGTGATATTTGGTTCTAATTTACTTGATGAAAATAATAAAATAGGTGAACTTTATGATTCATCTTCTAAAACAAGAATATACTATGTAACTGTTGATATTATGGAGCATGGAAAAACTGAGGTAATAGAGACTCTTACATCTACTATGCAGGCTGGTAAAGAAACAAATTAATGGAGATTATTGAATGAGAAAGTGGAGCCCATTCAAAAAATTCATATCTATTGATAAAGATAACAAGGGATCTGTTATGATAACGGTTCTTGTTGCTTTTTTATTTGTGTCTGTTTTAGCTGCAATTATTCTTTCTACTGTCTCAGTAAATTTCCAGATGCGTGCTATTGATAGAAGTACAAAAGATGAATTCTATTATGCTGAGAAAACCCTGAACGATTTATATAACGGTATCGGACAGGAATGCTCAGCGATCATGGGAAAATCCTATAATGATGTTCTTTCAGAGTATAAAACTACAGATGAGGGTTCCTATAAGGATGAGGAAGAAGCTTATAAAGCGTTTTCAAAGAGTTTTGTTACCGCGTTTTACAAGGAAATAGCTAAGAAACAGTCTACAAAGTTCCCAGGATATATCGTAAAAGATACACATAAAAAGGGTAGTAGTGATGCTTCATCAAGAGCAATTGTAAAAAGCTATGGTGAGATAAAGTACTACACAAATTCATCACGAGATACTGAGTTAACTATATCATCGGAGAGTGATGTTAACATTGAGAAGGTTGGCCTCATCGTAATTAGAGGGGTAAAAATCCAGTCTAATCCTGAAGCAAATGAAAATATCGGATATATATCAGAAATCAATACAGATATAGTTGTAGAAGTTCCTAAGGTTAGTTTCTTTACTACAAATAACAGAGTGTTTGATTATGCAATACTTGCCAACGAAGGATTGGAATTAGAACCAAATTCGCAAGTTACTGTTAAGGGAAACGTATATGGTGGTACTACGTCCTTTAAAACAATATCTGACTACGCTAGTACCTATAATAAAACTTCTGATTATGGTGGAATATTCTTAGATAATAATTCAAGCTTGAAAATAGATGATGCAGCCTATGTAGTATCTGGTGGAGATATTAGTCTTGATAATGCAACTCTAAATATTAATCAAGATAATACTATGCTTAATAACCAGATTTGGTTTGAAAATCTTGAAATTAATGGCAATTCCACAGTAAATATCAAAGGTGATTTGTTTGCGGCAGATGATTTACAGATAAATGCAGATGCAGATGGAACAAAAGTTAAAATAGAAGGCAGTTATTATGGATATAATGACGGTAAAAGAGAAATGACAGGTACAGGTGGTGGTTCTGATACAACTACACTTACCACCAAGAAAGCTATTATTACAAGCCTTACTGATTATGAGCGAAGTACTCCTCAGGGAGATAATATTGCATCAAGATCATCATCTATTGTTTTAAATGCAAAAGAAGCTGATTTAGATATGTCAGATTTAAAGACTTTGCTTTTATTTGGCAACGCTTTTATTAATCATGAATCTAAAAAGAGTATTGAACCAGGATCCATGATAAAAGATAACAGGAGAAATGACACTCCAGCTAAATCCGAATATCTTGACTTAATTATTGATTCAGGAAAAATCAGTGATGCATCAGTTCCTGAAAGTGTTGCCTTAAAAATGAGTCAGGACATTATTCTAATGCCTACAGAATTTCTAAAAGATGCAAATCCAAGAATATGTGAGTCAGGTGCAAGTGACCCATTTTCTTCAGATGGAATTTCTATCCCTAATGGATGGTTTGGAAAAGCTTACATTGACTCTACAAAACCATATACATATGTTAAGCTCGATGCGGATGGCTCTGCTATGATATATGCATACTGCTATTTGAACTTTAAAGATGACGCGTCAAAAGCCGAGTATGTTAAAGCCATAATTGATGGAGCAAACACAGGAACTGAGCCAACCGCGGCCACATTAAAAAAAGAGCTTCTTGATAGAACTAGTTCATATGACGGAAAATTAAAGGTTCAAATAGGTAACCCAAATACAAGACTATATGCAAGCGGGGCTGTGCTTACGTATGATGGCTCGAATTTATCCTATATTGACCCATCAACTTTCACAGCATCTAATGCATTTACATCATATAGTGCAAATCTGTATAAAAGATACAGAATGCTTGATACGTATCTCGATAATATGTCTGATGTGCCATTATCATCGACTGATACAAAGAGCATAAACTATTATGATTTCCAAAGAAATGACAATGAAATGCCTACAGGTCGTATCTTTTGGCTATGGGGACTTAGAAAAGCAGGTAAAGGACAGGCTACAGGGTCACCAATTCAGGCAATAAAGTATGAAGTTTCTGGTAGTTCAGAAGCAGATAGCATGGAGGCAGAAAGAAACGAGTTTGGAAGTAACTTTATTTTCTTAAGAACTATTAGTGGTAGTTTTGATTTGTGTTCGGAGCTTGTTGGATCAAATCCTCATAAAGCATTTATTATCATAGACGGTGATGCCACGGTAAATAGTGACTTAACTATACAGGGCTTTTTAGTATGCAAGGGAAAACTCACTGTAAAGGATGGAAAAAAGCTTACTGTTATATACGATTCAACATTACTTAATAAACGAATTGAAAAAGAACAGCAAAAGCTTATAGAAAATGAGGGATTCCATGATGAAAATGCACCTAATTCTAATCCAGAAGTAAGAAATCTATTGATTTACTACTTGATGAGTGGAAGCAGAAGCCTTTATGGAAATGGTAGCGAATACAAAATGCCAAAACAGGTTGATAATATAAGTAATAGTGATATGAAGAACAATCCTACATATCGAGAATATAGATATATCGATGGAGTTACTGCAAGCACAGCACAGGATTTAAATACTGAGTATACAAATTTTGTATATTACGAAAATTGGAAAAAGGGTCAGCGATGACATATTTATTTAAAGAGAAAAAGAATAATGCTGGTTATACATTAGTAGAACTTATTGTTGTGATAGCAATAATGAGTATTTTGGCTGGTGGATCGGCTTTGGGATTAAGTCTTGCTTTCAGTAAAGATGCATCTAGATGCGCTACGAAGCTTAATGATGCTATATATGAAACTAGAATGAATAGTATGTCAAAGGTTGGAAAATACAAACTCGAAGTTAAAGATTCGGGTGATGTTAATGTTGCAATTATATCATGTACAGATGTAACTCCAGCAGTCCCAGACAAACAGATACTTTTAGATGATACAGATGCATCAAAAAAGACTGTAGTGACGGCAAAGTTTGTTACTGAAAGCGATCCAAGTGGACAGCCTGTTTCTCTACCTATAAGTATTGAGTTTGACAAGGCAAAAGGAAAAGCAAAAATAGATGGAATATCAGATGAGGGTGTACTGATATTTGATATAATAGATTCTCATGGCAGCAGAACTTCAAAGGTTCAGCTTGTTACAACAACAGGAAAACATACAATAGGCGAGTTTGAATAAATGAAGGAAAATAAAGGATTTTCTTTAGTTGAATTATTGGTGGCTATAACAATAGCGGCGATAGTTGCAGGAAGTGTTGGATATCTCCTGACAACTTCTCTTCGCATGTACAATAAAGAGACAGTAAATGTTGCCCTGCAGCAGGAACTCCAAGTAACAGTTAATCAAATTATGGATTATGCAATGGAGTCCGAAACAATAGTAGCTGATTTTGACGGTACATACCCTGACTATCTTGTTCTTGGAACATTCAAATCTGCGTCAGGTTCAAGCGAAATAGACAAGACTACTCTTGATGCTGAAATTATATGGAAAGATGGAAATAAGCTTTATTTGAATAAAACCGATATTGAGGATTTCTGTCTAAGTTCAAACCCAGCAGATGCTAATTTTAGAAAAATAGATAAGGATAAAGCTGTCGCATTAATTCCAGCAGAAGGGTCATCCTCAGATGTAAATCTTCTAGCTCAGTATGTTACAGACTTTAAGATTACTGACATAGGAGGAATAGTTGATATAACTGACGAATCAGGAAATGTCACAGGTCAGGCGTATGAAAATCCTCTTTCTCTCATATTAAATCTTGAATTTGATAAAACCCTTGCTACTGCAAGTAAGGAAAAAAAGGTTACAGATACAGTATATCTTAGAAATAGGGTTAATAATGATATATATGTAAACATTCCGGGTAAGCTCGATAAAACATATTCCTTATTTAAGGAAAATTCTGTAAGCATTGAGACTACTACAGTTGAACTTGAGAAACAGGCAGGAATTATTCAAATCCCAGGCTCAGAAAGTGGCGGCTCAAGTCAGGATTTAAATATACTTGAGATAGTACCTAGCTATTCTTATGACTATGTACAGTACGTATTAGGTGGGGAGAATGGAGCACTGCTTAATACTATAAACACGACGTATGGTTCTAGTGCTGGCTCGACACAGCCAATAACATCAGCTGAATTTGAGGGCTTTCTTATCAGAAGTGCAGGATATCGTAATAATAGTAACACATTGTATGGAATGTCCGCGTTTTATCCTAATAATGGCGCAGATATTCCTGCGATACAGATATTAGACGCTAAATCTAGGGTTGGATATTATGAATATGTAGGTGAAGAAAATGGTGGTGTATATGCCATTGACAACGTTACTTCAAAGTTAGATGTTGCAAAAAGCGCTGGATATGGAGATTCTAAGCCAGTAATTAAGTATTTTGTTAAAGATAAACCAAGTTGGGAGACAAGCAAAACAAAATATACAGAGAAGTACTATAATCCTAGATTCGAATTTGCTTATCCAACAAATGTCCCTTCTGATAGCTGGTTCTACCCTATACAATCAGTGTATAGCGGCGGTGGGGATTACAATAAAGTTCTTGTTGATGTTGATCATGGGAATGGTTGGAAAGAAACAAACAAGGAAATTTATGAATATGTTGGGACTAATAATGGTGAATATACCGTAATTTTTGGCACTCCAAGTAGAGATTATAATTCTAGCTATGCTTGTTATGTGGTTCCTGGAAATGTATATGATACATTTGATAAAGAGCATGGTAGTTATTGTGCATATACGGATGATGAGTGGGAGCATAGGGCTGATACATCCTCATACTCATTAGGATTTGATTTTACCGAGGCGGTAGAAGATGTAATCATGTTCTCAAAGTATTATAGTTCGGCTCCATCTAAAAGCTCTGATTTCGGATGGGTTTGGCATGAGGAAGCAAGTGGAGATCTACATGATTATATAGTAAATGGTGAGAAAGTAACATCAGTAGCGGTAATAGATGATGAAACATATAGAAGTTATAGTGCCCCAAGTGATTTGTGTCGTATCTACCTAAAAGATCATACAAGACACATGGTAGTAAACAATGAGACATTTAAGCTTTTTACTATGCAGGATATTTTTGAATTGTATACACCTAATTCCATGATGGATATTAGATACGGAGTATGGGATACAGATAATGATGCGTACTGTGAAGTAAATAAAAATGCTATTACGTCATGGGAGACAAATGGGCATAAGGTGTCTTTAAATGTAAGAATTCCAACTGAGGTTAGTACATCTGACATAGAAGCCTGCGATATGATTATTATTGGTCTTAATGGTGATGGTGGATTTGACTATGCAAATCAGTTATATGGATTAATACGTGGATTATCAGGTAGTTCATCTTACAGTAGTAGTAATGATTTGTCTTTTTCCAATGCGCTTGCAATATATAAAAAGGTAATTGCAGAAGAAACCGCAATTGCATGCCCTTATGCATTGATTAGCGCAGGTGGAAGTAAAGCTTCTACAAATATAGGCAAGTTATTTGAAATGTTGTATTGCATTGTAAATGAAGATATTACGAGAGATAGCATTGTTGAGGATACTGTTAATAAGCCAAAGCTTGACAAAATAAAGAAACAGGGTGAAGACAGTAATTACTGGACGGTAGAACCATCATATCAATCTGCTATGCCTGATAGAGTAATGGTACAAGGATCTGGTAGAGAGTTGTTTACTGACTATATAAAGTCAATGGATGATGATGCGTTGTCAAAACCATTATATGGTATGCCTGGTGGATTGAGCCATAAAACTACAGAATTTATATATATTGATGAATTATCAGGAAGTTTAATAGTTCCTGAAAAACATACAAATATTGAGGGGTATACTTTTAATAATTCATCTAAGTCAATCTCTGTGTGGGGCGGCGGTGGCGGCTCAGGACTTAGTAATTTTGATACAAACATTCTTCAGTGGAATACGAATCATTATTTAGCAGATCGATACAGATCAGCATACAGTGGGTATGATAAGACTGCGTTTGTATGGAATCCAACTTATGGACACAACTATAAGTTCGCGTATTCTGAACCTCAGGAGGGAGTATATCGAAATCAGCTTGTATGGAACCAGACATCAAATTTGCTTCATTTAAGCAAGTCTGGAGGAATTGGATCTTTAGGACTCCAAACGATAAAAAATAATACAAAAAATGATGGCGACACTATTGCTGCTGATATTATCGGAACAATTAACTATGTAGGAGCAGATTTAGAAGCGGCTGGACAGGAAAGAAGGAATAACCAGGGGGATACTTCGTCAAAGCAGTATAGTGATATGCCAGATTATTCAATGAAAATAGTTGAACTTCCTGACTATATAGCGGATCCAACAGATCCTGGTAGTGTGGTAACGAGAAAAGTCCTATACATGACAGAGGATCAGTTTAAAAAGGCGCAAAGCGAGGGCTTATATTTGTATGTCCTTATAAAAACGTCAAAAGATCCATCTAACTATAATAAGTGTGTTCTGTGGTATGAAAAGAATGAAAAGGATGCACAAGGAAAGCCATTAACAGGCCGTGTAGATTACGAAGATTTTAATTATGATGTAGATAATAATGATAATCATCCAAACTGTATTAAGTATGCTCCAGGAGTATATCCAAACGGAACTGTTAAAGAGGAAGAGGCATTTGTTAGAGAATACAGATATCATGTGCCAGAACAGTATTTCCAAAACCTTGCTCCTCCATATAACAATAAAAATAATATGATTGTAGCACGAATTGATAAAACTGCTGCAAGAGAATATGAAGGAAATGATACGCTCTATATCTATATAAGAGATACATTTGATTTAGACTAGTTGTACACATGTTTAATAAATTATGTAAACTTAATTCCAAATTTGAAAATTATCAATCAAAGGCACCCGAATGGGGCGCCTTTTTGATATATGTAATTTCTCATATTGTCCTATGTATATATCATGAACCGTGGTACGATGAGTGTGTGGCATGGATGATTTCAAAGTATACAAGTGTAAAAGATATTATTTTCTATGTACCGCATTATGAGGGACATCCGCCATTATGGCATTTAATTTTAAAGCTATTTGCTACGTTTAACATGGATTTTCATGTCGCGTTGTCTTTGCTTGTGATTCTATTTTCATCAGCGGCGGTGTATCTTATCTTATTTTTTTCACCATTTAGAAGAATTATTAAGCTTGTTTTCCCTTTTACGTATTTTATTTTTTATCAATATGGTGTTATTTCACGTCCATATTGCATGATGATGTTAGCATTTTGCTTGCTGGCAGTATTCTACAAAAATAAAAATGAAAAACCAGTTCGTTATATAGCAACTCTTGCCTTTCTATGCATGACAAGTGCATACGGAATAGTTTTGGCAGGAGGGATAAGTGCTGTCTGGATGATTGAAGTAGTACGTGAGTATTGGACAACAGATAGGAAATCTATAATAAAAGAAAAAATAATAGCGGATAAAAGAATATTAGGGATGTTATTGTTATTTGTTCTGGCTTTATTAATTATTTTCGAAATAATGCCTAATAAAGGTAACTATGCAGTAGAAAATGTTTGTTTATCTGGTTCAAATGAAGAAGTGATTAATAAAATTATATATTGTCTTTTGTGTAACGTGCCTGATTCGTTTTGCTATGATGTTTTTAAAAGTTCTGGGATTGATTTTGCAATTGTAGCAATGGTTGGATGCGTGGTCTTATTAGTGATATTTTTCTATGGAATAAAAAAAAGAACAGCACTATTATTCTTTATTCCATATATACTGTATGAATTATTTGCTTCACTAGTATATATGCTGTTACATCATACTGGCGTGGTTCAACTATTTCTAATATTCTGGATTTGGATAAGTGCTGAAAAACAATGTACTGAAAATGATAATAAATATAATCATATAATTTTAGATAAGAGATTGGCTGTTATAGGAAAGACCGCTGTGATATATGCATTACTGATATCTGTATATTATTCAAGTAGATCATCAGTGTGTGATATAAAAAGGCCATATTCAGAGGGAAAGAATGTTGCGAATTTTATAGAAATGAATCATCTTGAGGATTATAAAATTATGGGTGAGTGGCTTGTGAATGATAAAGTAACGTCAATTAATATTTCTGATGTATATGCTATGCTTCCATATTTAGAAGATAATATTTTCTCATATGGAGAATATGGAATGGATGGAAAATATAATCTTCATGTTACATTGAGCGAGGCTGAGACAGAGGCAGAGTTTTCAAGGTGGAGAGAGATAGGCGAGCCTGATATTATTATAGGGGAAGTGCCTTTTTATGATGTTTTCGTTGGTTCTGACACAAAGTTCACTCAAGATTATAGATATATTTATTCAGATATAGGTGAGATGGCGTGGAAGGATACATCAAGTCAGTCAGCCCTTGGAGTCTATATGCGAACAGACCTTGCAGATGAGCTTGGGTTTGAGGCGATTCCAAAACCTATGATAGTTAATATTAATAGATAATATTATAATGTATATAATTGACTGTGTATTAAAAAAGGCGCCATCGGCGCCTTTTTCGTTTAATAAGATATTTATTCTATATACTGTCGATATATTTACACATCAGTAGATTTATCCTTTAACAAGGCATCAAGCTGTGACTGGAGGCTTTTGATAGTAGCATTCATATTTGAAATGGTGGAATCTTTTTCTGCAATAGCAGCATTAAGAGTATCTATTTCTTCCTGGCGGGATTCGAATCCATCTTCAAATCCTTCCTGCAAAAGTGTTTTTGTATGTAATTTTTCATCATAATAAGTCAGTAGCATATCATATACCTCGCTTCTGTGCTTAATTAAAATATCAGCTAATATATCGTTTTCAATGCAATAGTTTATAGCAGTTTCAATTGCTTCTTTTTGCTTGAGCCCACTGATGAGGCTTTTATTCACTTCGTTGATGAAATATGAATAATCTCCAAGTCGTTTGCATGCTTCAAGAGTGCTTTCGTTGTGCCCATAATTAATATTGAGTACTGTTGCAATACAATCAAGGACAGGAGACTCGTCAGCTTCTTTTACAATAAACGAATCTGATAATTTTAACGTAGTCTTATCTGGTATTTCTTCTCTGCCATTATAGAATACAATGTAATGTGGTGTGGGGAGAGCTACAGGATTTCTTCCGTAGATATCAAGTTTATGGGAAGCAATATATGCATCATATAGCCTAGCAAAATACATTAACCCACGTATTGGCATGTTAGGATTAACAGTTGATTGATGCTCATATAGGTTCAGAGTAGATGATACAATAAATGAGGTATCATTTTTCATGGACAAATAGATGGCATCTTCAAGTGTAGTGATTTCTAAATCGTCGGGTTTATCATATTTTGTACCATTCAAAGCATTATACAAATCAAGTAAATCCGTCTTGTCCCTAAAAACACGCCTAAACAAGAAATCCTTATATTTTCGCCGAACGAAAACATTCTTAATCCTGCTGATATTAAATTGTAGTTTACCTGACATTAAAGTCCTCCTTTGATTATAAAATATAAATTTAATTGTTACAACATAACTTGGAATCCGTCAGCGAAATGATTTGCCTGAAATGAACTCATATGATGTTATGTGCGGTATTTACCGTGTTTAGATTATATGCTTAGGACAATAAATGTGCAATATAGAAAATGTTGTATAAATAAATATATTTTCCTGGCACAATAAATCTGATAGAATAGGCAAATAAATAAAAGATAAACGTAGTGGTGATTATATGAAACAAACATTTGTAAATTTTTCTAGAAGTCATACAAATAAATGGACGGATGAGATGCGAGATGAGGCTCTTGATTTGGTAAATGACGGGGAACTTGTAAATGTTGCATTTCCTGTTGTTGAGCCATCTGCCACAAAAGAAGAAGTTTATAAAATGGCGGATGAATGTGTAGAGAAGATTATGGGAAATAATCCAGCGGTTGTGTATTGCCTTGGTGATTTATCCCTTCTTTACAGGGTTGTAGAATTGCTTAAGGCAAAAGGTGTTAAAGTTGTTACTGCTTGCAATGAAAGAATAGTTTCTAAAAGGGATGAAGGTAAAATCGCAGGTTTTAGATTTGTCCAGTTTAGGGAGTTCTAAATAACGCTAAACACTAGTTTATTTTATTTCTATTATCGAAAATATAGGTTATAATACAAATAAAAAGAGAAAATACTTTATGAATCCTATAGTAAAAGGGCCCATAGAGAATGCATAAGATATTAATAGGAGAGAAATATGCTTTATAAAACATCAGGAACATGTAGTCAGGCAATCGAAATCGAAACAGATGGAGATGTAGTTAAAAGCGTACAGTTTATTGGCGGTTGTAATGGTAACACACAGGGCGTAGCTAAGTTAGTTGAGGGTATGAAAATAGATGATGTGATTTCAAGATTAAAAGGAATCAAATGTGGTATGAGACCTACATCATGCCCAGATCAGCTTGCAAGAGCTCTTGAGTCTCTTCAGTAGATTAAACCATATATTGAATTTAAAATGCCATATTTTAAACATGCAGAAAAGACTATAAATTTATAGTCTTTTCTCTTTTTTGTTATAGTGGTCGTTAAATAAAATACATACATTTATCTAGGGCAAATTATATGTCTCATATAGCCTATTTCTATTGACTAAACCCCACGTAAAACCTTATAATTTTATAGTGTGTGATTATCTCAAAATGGGTTAATCTTGACACTTGTTTCCATGTAATTTTGGAGGCAATGTACGTTACACGAGGAGGAAAACATTATGAAGAAAATGAACGTAACAAAGAAATTTGTTGCTGCAATGCTTGCTGGTGCCATGGTATTTGGCTTAGTAGCATGTGGTGGCAAAACAGAAGCTAGCGCTCCAGCAGCTGATGCTACAGGAGTAGTAGAGAATGCCGAGGAGACAGAAACTGAAACAGTAGAAGAGACTGCAACAGAAGGTAAGACTTTCAAAGTTGGTATCTGTAACTATGTTGACGATGCTTCTCTTAACCAGATTGTTGAGAATATTGAAAACCAGTTAAAGGTACTTGGCGATGAGAATGGTGTAACATTTGAAATCGCATATGATAACTGTAATGCAGATGCAACAGTTATGAATCAGATTATTGCAAACTTCCAGGCAGATCAGGTTGACCTTATGGTTGGTGTTGCAACACCAGTTGCAATGGCAATGCAGGCAGCTACAGAAGGAACAGATGTACCAGTTATTTTTGCTGCTGTATCTGATCCAGAAGGTGCAGGACTTGTAGAAAGCAATGCTGCTCCAGGTGCTAATATCACAGGTACATCAGATTACCTTGATACAAATGCAATTATGAACCTTATTTTTGCTCAGAATCCTGATGCAAAGAAGATTGGTTTCTTATATGACCAGGGTCAGGATTCATCAACAACACCTATCGCAAACGCAAAGGCTTATCTTGATGAAAAGGGTATCGAATACGTTGATAGAACAGGTACAACAACAGACGAAGTAATGCTTGCAGCAGATGCACTCATTGCTGATGGTGTTGATGCTATCTTTACACCAACAGATAACACAATTATGACAGCTGAGCTTTCAATTTATGAAAAGCTTGCAGATGCTAAGATTCCACACTACACAGGTGCAGATTCATTTGCATTAAATGGTGCTTTCTTAGGATATGGTGTTGACTACGCTAACCTTGGTGTTGAAACAGCAAATATGATTGCTGAAATCCTTGTAAAGGGCGCTAATCCAGCAACAACAGCAGTTAAGACATTTGATAATGGTACTGCTACAATTAATACAGAAACATGCGAAGCAATCGGTATCGTTTATGACGAAATCGCAGCTACATTTGCACCAATGTGCACACAGGTAAATCCTATTCAGACAGCTGAGAGCTTCGAATAATAACGGAGGAAAACATGTCCTTATCTATCGTACTAAATTTAGGAGAAACAGCATTACAGCTTGGCCTTATATGCTCATTAACAGTACTTGCATTGTTTTTAAGCTATTCAATGCTTAATGTGTGTGATTTGTCCACAGATGGATGTTTCACACTTGGAGCATGTGTTGGGGCAACAGTTGCTATAGCTGGTCATCCATTTTTGTCAATTCCGGCAGCTATGTTAGCTGGAACTCTTTCGGGATTTGTAACTGCATTTTTGCAGACAAGAATGGGAGTAGATAGCCTTCTGGCAGGAATTATTGTAAATACTGCTTTATATTCAATAAATATAGCGGTAATGGGTGGTTCATCTCTCTTAAATATGAATAAGACAGAAACTGTATTTACAATGCTTAAAGCATCACTTAAAGGTACAGCTTTAGCAGATAGACATGTACTTATCGTGGCATTAATTGCTGTAGTAGTAATAGTTCTTTTCCTTGGATTCTTTTTGACTACAAGACTTGGACTTGCTATAAGAGCCACAGGTAATAATGAGGACATGGTTAAATCTTCATCAATTAACCCAGTATTTACAACAACAATTGGACTTTGTGTTGCAAATGCATTTACTGGTCTTTCTGGATGCCTTCTTGGACAATCTCAGAAGTCAGTTAGTATTGATATTGGAACAGGAATGCTGACGGTTGCGTTGGCATCCCTGTTAATTGGTAGAACTTTTGTTAGTAAGGGCGGCATTATAAAACGAGCAGTTGGCGTTGTCATCGGTTCAATTATTTTTAGAATTGTGTATACAATAGCTCTTCGTTTCAATATGCCAGCATTTATGCTTAAATTTGTATCATCCGTAATCGTAGTTATTGCTATATCTGCTCCATATTTAAAGAGCAGATATCCAATGATGAAGAGAAAGTTTGAGGCTATGAGAGGAGAAAAGAAGAATGCTTAAACTCCAGAATATTTCGAAAACTTTCAATCCAGGTACTGTTAATGAAAAGACAGCTTTGTGTGGAGTAAACCTTCATCTTGAAAAAGGTGATTTTGCAACGATTATTGGATCAAACGGAGCTGGAAAATCCACAATGTTTAATGCTATTTGTGGAGATTTTATGACAGACTCTGGATCAGTTATTCTTGATGACGAGAACATTACATTTCTTCCTGTTCATGAGAGAGCAAAGAGAATTGGAAGACTATATCAGGATCCTATGAGAGGTTCTGCGCCTGGTATGAGTATAGAAGAAAACTTAAGCCTTGCAGCAGGTCATGGCGGATGGTTTTCGCGTATTTCAAAAGCAGATAAAGACCGTTTCAGAGAAAAGTTATCACTTCTTGGAATGGGACTTGAAGATCGTATGAAACAGCCTGTTGGCCTTTTATCAGGTGGTCAGAGACAGGCACTTACATTAATGATGGCTACAATGGATGTTCCAAAGCTTTTGTTACTAGACGAGCATACAGCAGCTCTAGATCCAGCAACAGCAGAAAAGGTTTTGGAAATAACTAAAAATATAGTTACAGAACATAAGATTACAACTCTTATGGTTACGCATAACATGCAGAATGCAATTGATATGGGTAACAGAATTTTAATGATGGATAGCGGAAATATCGTATTGGATATAAAAGATGATGTTAAGAAGGGACTTACAGTAAGTGATCTTCTTGATCGTTTCAAGGAGGGTTCCGGTAAAAGCCTTGATAACGACAGAATACTTTTATCGTAGTTAAGGCACGGAGGTTGAGAATGGCTATTTTTTATCGTATTGTTGCAATGCTTGGTGGGCTTGCAATGTTCCTTTACGGAATGAGGGTTATGGGAGATGGACTTAAGTCCAACTCTGGTGGAACTATGAAAGTTGCACTAGCTAAGGTTACAAATAATCCATTTTTAGCGTTTTTACTTGGCGTATTTGTAACGTGTATAATCCAGTCTTCACATGCAACAATTGTTATTACAGTCGGTCTTGTTGGTGCGGGATTCCTAACATTCAGACAGTCAGTTGGAATCGTTATGGGCGCAAACGTTGGTACAGCAATTACAGCTCAGATTATCCGACTTATGGATGTCCAGTCTGGCGAGAATAGCATTATGTATTTCTTTAAGGCTGACAACTTAGCTCCTATCGCGCTTATCTTTGGTATTATCGTTCTCATGACAGCCTCAAGAGAATCACACAAGAATATTGGTAACGTAGCTTGTGGATTTGGTGTTTTATTCATGGGTCTTATATTCATGAGTAATGCAGTTGCGGTATTTAAAGAAACACTTAGTGGACTTTTAACAGCATTTGAAAACAACTATTTCCTTGGATTTGTATCTGGTATTTTTGTTACAGGTATTATTCAGAGTTCATCTGCTGTAATTGGTATTATTCAGTCAGTCGCAAGTTCGGTCGGTGTTACATTTAATGGTGTATTTGCGGTAATCATCGGTGTAAATATTGGTGACTGTCTTACAGCGTTCCTTGTAAGTAGAATTGGTGCAAGAGAAGAGCAGATTAGAACTGCTGCTTTCCATATTGTATATAATATTTTTGCAGCGACATTAATCATTACATTACTTGTTATAGGAAGGGCTACAGGACTTCTTAATGACAACTTCTGGTTTGCAAGTCTAGATTCAGGTGGTGTTGCTAACATTCATGGTATGTTCAGAGTAATACCTGCTGTTACTTTACTTCCATTTTCAGGTGCTCTTGCAAAAATGACAGAGATAATTGTTAAAGATAAGCCTGTTGAAGTTGATTCAGAGGATGCAGCTGTTGAACAGGAACTTCGCGAACTTGATAGCCATCTTATTTCCAGCCCAATTCTCGCTCTTGACCGAGTACAGAGCCTTCTTGTTCATATGTCAGAAGTTGCATACAAAAACTTCTCAGCTTGCTCTAAACAGATTTATTCATATGAAGAGGCAAGAATAGATAGAATTCAAGATAGAGAAGATCTTCTTGACAGAATTACAGACCAGACAGGTAAATATCTCATCAGTATGACGCCATACATTAAGCGTGACAGAGACTTCCGTATGCAGAACTTCCAGTTAAAAACTAGTGTCTGCATTGAAAGAATTGGTGATTTTTCTGTAACAGCAAGCGATCAGATTAATGAGCTTGAAAGACTTGAAAAGTCATTTTCTGATTCAGCTATAACTGAGCTTCGTATTGTACTTGATGCAGTAGATGAAATATTACAGATTACTATGCAGGCATATAAGGATCTGGATCCAATGCTTGCAAGAAAAGTAGAACCATTAGAAGAAGTTATTGATGATATGGTTGCAGATATAAATACTAGACATGTATATCGTATGAGTAAGAACTTCTGCGAAGTTGAAAGAGGTATTCTTTTCCAGAATATCCTCTCTAGCTTAGAAAGTATTTCTGATCAGTGTTCTGATATTTCTATTTATATTATTGAGCTTACAGAAACATCTATTATTGGTCGTGAGCACGAATACATCCATCAGCTGCATCATTCAGCAGAGGGTGATTTCCAGGCAGAATACAAGGAAAAGAGAGAAAAGTATTATACAAGACTTCTTCTCATTCCTACACTTGCTGAACTGGAAGAGGAAAATGGGAATCAGGATAATTCAGATAATCCATATTCTGATTGAAATAAATAGGTTTAATAGTAAAGAAACTCTCCAGGAAATGTCCAGGAGAGCTTCTTTTTTTGACAGGTATTATACATTTTTAAGATATGATCTTACATCATATAGTATGTCATCATCTCATATTTGAGCTTTGATCCTTCCTGAATCTCAGGTGGAAGTAGTGCTCTTGCAACACATTTCTCATCTAGCTCAGGTTGTTCTTCAATGACAAGATAAGCATAATCGCCATCAATTCTTTTTACTGTATAATATTTAGTTTCCATAGTATGCTCCTTGTAATACAAATAAACTATAAAGCTATTATGAATAAAATTTATAGTGTTTAGGAAAGAATATCACGAGAGTATTATAATTGCAAATAAATAACGGGTTAAATTTAAATGAGTGGATGTAATATTTGTCCAAGAAATTGTAATGTGGACAGAAATAATAATGAATACGGAGTGTGTGGAGTACCTAGTGAGATACATATAGCAAGGGCTATGCTTCATATGTGGGAAGAACCATGTATATCAGGAAATAGTGGTTCAGGAGCAGTATTCTTTTATGGATGCCCACTTAGATGTATTTATTGTCAGAATTTTAAAATATCACATGGTATTGATAAAACAAAAGCGGTATCAGCGGATGAACTGGCAAATGTTTTTATTGAACTTCAGGAGATGGGTGCTAACAATATAAATCTTGTAACGCCAACTCATTATTCTCTGGAAATAATAACTGCTGTTGGGAAAGCAAAGAATAAAGGTTTAAATATTCCTATTGTATATAATTGTAGTGGATATGAATCTGTTGATACGTTAAAAAAGCTTCATGGATATGTTGATATTTATTTGACTGATTTCAAATATATGAATGATGATTTAGGAGTTAAATATTCTAAAGTTTCAAACTACAGTGAAGTTGCAAAGAATGCCCTTGCTGAAATGGTAAGGCAGGTGGGAGCACCTGAATTTTTAGATAATGGAATTATGAAAAAGGGTGTAATAGTAAGGAACTTATTGCTTCCATCTCATGTAAATAATAGCAAAGCAGTTTTACAGTATATTTATGAAACCTATGGAGACTTGGTTTACATAAGTATAATGAATCAATATACTCCTCTTGAACAAGTAAAGAATATAAAGGAATTAAACAGAAAGGTAACAAAAAGAGAATATAACAGGCTAATCGACTATGCTATTTCTCTTGGAATAAAGAATGCTTTTATTCAGGAAGGCGATGTTGCAAAAGAGAGCTTTATTCCTGACTTTTAATACTGTATAATGAGTAAGTGTTTATAGTAATGTAATCTCATAGAGGGAGGACAATATGGGAATTTTTGTTGGAATAGTAGTACTTGTAATTATTGTTGCTGTTGTCATTGCTGCAGTTACAGGAGCAATTGGCGGCGTTATTGGCGGCGAAGTAGATGACGAGGAATAATGAGATATAGAAATGATAAGTATGGGCAGCCTATTTCAATTCTTGGATTTGGTTGTATGCGTTTTATAAAGAATGGCGGAAATATTGACCTAGACCTTGCAACAGAGCAGGTAAGGGTTGCTTTGGAAGCTGGCGTAAATTATTTTGATACAGCGTATACATATGCTGGAAACGAAGTTGCACTTGGCGAAATTATTAAGCGTCTTGATTGTAGAGATAAGATTAATATTGCAACTAAACTTCCACAGTATCTTATTAAAAATGAAAGCCAGATTGACAAGTATTTTGATGAGGAACTTGAGCGCCTTCAGACAGACCACATAGATTATTATCTTATGCACATGTTCACAGATGTTGCATCTTGGGAAAAGATGAAGCGTTTTGGCATAGAAAAGTGGATTGAAGAGAAAAAGGCTTCTGGACAGATAAGAAATATCGGTTTTTCTTTCCATGGAAATACAGATAACTTTATAAAAATACTTGATGCGTATGATTGGGATTTTTGCCAGATTCAATATAACTACATGGATGAAACCTCACAGGCTGGAAGAAGAGGTCTTATGGCGGCTAATGAAAAAGGTATTCCAGTAATTATTATGGAACCACTTCGTGGCGGCCGACTTGTAAATCTTTTGCCGGATGACGCTAAGAAGCTTATAGCAAATCATGAAAGTAAGCGTTCTGCTGCAGAGTGGGCATTCAGATGGTTATGGGAACAGCCAGAGGTTACATGCGTTTTATCTGGTATGAACTCAGTAGAAATGGTAGAAGAGAATGTCAGAATTGCTTCAGAAGTAAAGGATCATGAATTTACTGATGCTGACAGGCAGATGATTGAAGACATTAAGTCAATTATCAATGAGAAAATAAAAGTGCCATGTACAGGCTGTAATTATTGTATGCCATGTCCTAAGGGCGTTGATATTCCAGGTACATTCAGATGCTATAATGCAATGTATATGGAAAATAAGTATTCAGGAAGATTTGAATATATACAGACTACAGCATTTAATAAAACAAGAACCGATGCGTTCCAGTGTATTGAGTGTGGTAAATGTGAACAGCATTGCCCACAAAGTATTGAAATTAGGAAAGAACTTAAAAATGCAAGAAAAGCATTGCGACCATGGTATATAAGAATCGCAGTTTTTATGATGAGAATATTTAAGTTCTGGTAGAATAACACATGATATTAACCCCGGATGTCAGATATTCGGGGTATTTTTATGCCAAAATCGAGATAAAAAACTAGTTGACATAAACCACAAGTAATTGTAATATGGATTATGTATATGTGGGATATATTGTGCTCACATGTTTTGACTAAAGGGGTCAGCGTTATATACTGAAAGGGGAATCGGTATATTATGCACACTAGGCATAATTTTGTGGATCGTGTAAGGGGACACGTTTCATTATTTAAAATGTTCATATGTGCTGTTGTTATGTTTACTACATTAACAATGGCTTCAACAGATGTATACGGATATAAAGCTGTGCGTGCGACTGTTACTGTTAAGAGTGGTAAAGTTAGAAAAGACGCAAAGGCTACAGCTCCTTTTGTTTTTGGTGTAACAAAAGATGAAATTGTTACTGTAATTGGAGAAAAAAAGGATGCAGATGGTAAGCTTTGGTATGAAATCAAGGTAATGAATACCACTGGATATATTCGTTCAGATCTTATTAAGAAATCCAACATCGAAGTAAAAAGTGAAAGCACTATAGAAATTGATGAGTCTACTAAGAAGAATGAAACTGGAGCTGCCGCTACTAATGGTGGAAAGACTCCTACAGTTAAAGGCTCTAATGTTATTGTTCGTGAAGAAGCTTCTACCAAGTCTGGAATAAGAATTATGGTGCAAAAGGATCAGGCTTTAAATGTTATTTCTACATCTCAGGGTGATGATGGTAAAACATGGTGCTATGTTAGCTTCACGAAGGGCACAAATAGCTACAAAGGATATATACGTTCTGACTTAGTTAATATGGAAGGCGTCTTAGTGGCTGAACCACAAGAACAAAAAGACAATAAAGATAAAGAAAGCACAGATAACTCGACATCAAATGTAGAAACACCAGCAGCACAGGTTGGAAAAGTAAGAGGTGTTGGAGTAAATATTCGTAAGGAACCTATTACTGGTACTGTTATGTGTCAGTTAAGCGCAGGACATTCAATTACTGTAATTGATCAGGTTAGGGGATCTGATGGAAATATATGGTGTAAGATTAACTTCACATATAATAAGAGCCCTCAGACCGGATTTATAAGATCAGATTTTGCCGAAGGAATCGAACTTGGAGTGCCATCTGAGATTGCAGCGGCA
>JAUNNN010000010.1:0-26770 GCA_030531435.1 Lachnospiraceae bacterium | reverse complement strand
AAGAAGAAAAGAAGAAGAGAAAAAGAAAGAAGAGGAAGCTAAAAAGCAGGCTGAGGCAAATAAATCAAGCGAACCTTCTAAATCTACATCAATTAAGGGTATAGGAGTAAGAATTCGTGATAAGGCAGTTGATGGTGGAATTATTTGTCAGCTTGATACTGGATATCCTATAGAAATAATAGAAGAAGTCGAAGGAAGCGACGGATATAAGTGGTATAAGATTAAATTCTCAAAGCGAGATACATTAAAAGAAGGATATGTTCGTTCTGATTTAGTAAATATAGTTGTATCTCAGTATTCATCAGCAGTTTCTGATGAAGATTTTGAAAAGCAGATATCTGAGTTCCCAGATGATTATAAAGCGGCACTTAGAGCACTTCATGAGAAGTATCCAAAGTGGCAGTTTAAGCCTGTAAATACAGGACTTGATTGGAATAATGTTGTTGCAGCTGAAATAACAGTTGGTAAGAACCTCGTATCAAAATCAAGTATTGCATCATGGAAATCAACAGCACCTCAGGCATATAACTGGGAATCAAATTCATGGTATGGATTTGATGGTGGTTCATGGGCTGCTGCTTCGCCAGAACTTATCAAGTACTATCTTGATCCTAGAAACTTCCTTGATGATAGCGGTATTTTCCAGTTTGAAACACTTGGATATGAAGATTATCAGAATGAAGCTGGTGTATCAAATATTCTTGCAGGAACATTCATGAAGGGCGATTATGCCGATTCAGATGGAACAACAAGAAGTTATGCATCAACATTCTGTGAAGCTGGTAAAACATATGGTATAAGCCCATATCATCTTGCATCAAGAGCTGCACAGGAACAGGGTACAAATGGAACAAGCCAGAGTATCTCAGGTAATGTTTCTGGACTTGAAAACATATATAACTACTTTAATATTGGAGCATTTGCAACAGGATCCAGAACTGCAACAATAAATGGTCTTTACTATGCAGCAGGAAATGATGAAAGTTATTTGAGACCATGGAATACAAGATATAAATCAATTCTTGGTTCAGCTAAATATATTAGTGATAAGTATGTATCTGTTGGACAGAATACACTTTATTTCCAGAAGTTTAATGTAGTTAATAAGTCTAACGGAATATATTCTCATCAGTACATGAGTAATATAGTTGCAGCTTCATATGAGTCTGCAAGACTAAAGAAAGCATATTCAGAACTTAATACAGAGCTCTTATTCAGAATTCCATATTATCAGAATATGCCAGGCGAGAAATGTATTAAACCTACATCGGACTCAAATCCAAATACATACCTTAATACACTTGCAGTAGATGGCTATTCATTTACTTCACAGTTCTCATCAGTAAACAATCTTTACTATGTAAATGTTGATGAGTCTGTAGAGTCAGTAAATATTAGTGCATCACCAGTAAGTTCATCATCAAGTGTATCTGGTGCAGGAAGTGTTTCACTAAATGTAGGAGATAATAAAGTACAGGTAACATGTAAAGCGCAAAACGGTAGTTCGAAAATATATACTATTATGATTAGACGAGGACAATGAGTATGAGAAGATTCGGGAAAATATCACTATTTATAACATGCGTTATCACTGGGATATCGCTGGCAACTACAAATGTTAATGCAGCAAATTCCGTAAATATATCAGCAGATAAGACTGAAATGGCAGTTGGAGATAATGTTGTTATAACAGTTTCTGCAAGCGGCGGAGATGACGCTGCAGTAGCACCAGAAATTTCTGTTACATATGACCCAAACAGATTATCGTTTGTTGATTGTAATGTATCATACGGTGGGGGAAGCGGTGGTCTTATTTCTTTAACTGAAAAGGATGCAAATATTACATTTAACACAGTATCTGGCGGAAACGCGACTGTTAGTGTAAATGCGGTGTTTGATGGTGATGGAGCAAATGCTGCAACATCAGATGTGACACTTTCTGTTGAAGGCGAAGACACAGCTTCACAGATGGGCGAAGAAGCTATGGCTGGAACTGGAATTGAAGCCGGAAGTGTAACAAGCGCTGATGGAACGAAACTTGTATCTTCAGTATTTGCAGATGAAATGATGCCAGCAGGATTTTATAAGACAACAGTTTCATATGAAGAACAGATGGTAGAAGCTGCTCAGTTTGATATGGGTAACATCGTACTTTTATATGTTACAGATCCTGATGGAAGCAATGGAAATTTTGATATATACAATCAAGAAACAGGTGAGTTAAGCGATTTCCTTCAGATAGCAGGAATTGAGAATAGATTTATTATTGCACTTAAAGCACCAGAAACTGTAGAACCACCTAAGAACTTTACAAAGGCAACTCTTCAGTGGAATTCGCAGGTGTTAGAAGCTTATGCGTATTCAGGAACTGTTGATGATGCTACAGTAAATATTAATGAATTCTTCATACTCTATGCAGTAAGTTCTGAAGGCAATACAGGTTGGTATATGTATGACCAGAATGAGGGTACTTACCAAAGATATGTTCCAGGACTTCATGGAGGCAAAAATGTTGAAGAAACAGGTGGTATTTTATCTGCAATCACATCTTCTTCATCAGAAGATACAGAATCTGGCGGGTTAGACGTTAAACTCATAATAATTGGAGTATTAGCTGTTATCGCGATAATATTCGTAGTGTTATTTATCATTACACTAATTAAGCTCAAAGATTATGAGAGCTACGACTATATTGATGAAGATGAAGAATTAGAGGCTACACAGATAGAGTCAGGTAATCAGCCTTCATTTGTTAGAAATCAGCCAACTGAAGATTTACCAGTTGTTGATGATAAAGAAATTGAAAGAGCAGATACAGAATTTAAGGTAAGAAAAGTTAAAGCGTCAGATATTGCTGAAAGAGAACTCGGAATGAGAACTCCAGATGATATGGACGATATGGATGAAATTGACGATTTAGAGGATGATTCATTCTTCAGTCCAAGAAAGAAAGCTTCAAAAGAAGACAAGAAGCTTGCTAAGGCTGAAGCAAAGGCTGCAAAGAAGGCAGCAAAGAAAATGAAAAAAGAATATGGTGAAAATGGCTATGTTGATTGGGAGTCATTTGGTGAGACTATGAAGCAGAATGACTCTAGAATGCCAGATGCTGTTCCAAATCCTCACTATGTAGAAGAAATAGAAGAGGCACCAGTAAGAGAAAATGTGCCTGTAAGACAGCCAGCAGATCAAAAGGCAGTGGTTACTCCAGTTAAGAAGGTTAAAGAACAGGCTCCACCTGCTCAAAAACCAGTAAAGAGACAGCCTGTAAATTATGACGATATTCCTGAAAAGGAAAATCCAATGGAAGCTATTAAAAATCTTCCTGCAAACGATTATAATAGACCTGTACAGCCAAAGCCTGTACAACAGTATGACTTAGACGATGATTTCGAGTTTGAATTCTTAAAGCTTGATGATGATTGATTTTGATTTTAGAGGTTATTTCTAATGAATTACACAGTAAGCGCAAAGCGCGTAATTATTGAAGCGGAAAATGCTTCAGAGAGACTTCGTCATGGATATATAGGGACCGAGCATATTTTACTCGGTCTCATTAACGTTAAAGAAGGAACTGCATCAAAGGTACTTGTAAGTTCTGGAATTACTAATAACGAGGTTGAAAAATTAATAAAAGAACAGATTGCCCCAGAAGGTAATCTGTTAACAAGAGATAGGGATGGACTTACTCCAAAAGCTAAGCAGATTTTAAACGATGCTGAAAGTGAAGCAGTTCATTTTAAATCAAAAGAAGTTGGAACAGAGCATATTCTTATTGCCCTGCTTAAAGATGGTGACAATCTTGGTATAAGAGTTATTAATACATTTGGTGTAAATCCACAGAAGCTACATATTGATACTCTTGTGGCTATGGGCGAGGATGTAAATAAGTTTAAAGATGAAATTAAGAGTGGAAACTATGCAGGTATGTATGACGAGCCAAAACCATCACTTCTTGCAAAGTATTCAAGAGATTTAACTGCACTTGCATCTGAAGGGAAACTTGACCCAGTTATTGGAAGAGAAGAGGAAATCTCCAGAATAATCAGAACTGTTTCAAGAAGGACAAAAAACAATCCTTGTCTTGTTGGCGAGCCAGGGGTAGGTAAAACAGCCATAGTAGAAGGATTAGCTGGTAGAATTGTGGCTGGTGATGTGCCAGATTCTATTAAAGACAAGAGAGTATTAACGCTTGATCTATCAGGTATGGTTGCTGGCTCAAAATATCGTGGTGAATTTGAAGAGAGAATCAAAAAGGTAATTCAGGAAGTAATAGATGAGGGAAATGTAATTTTATTCCTTGATGAGATACATACGCTTATTGGCGCTGGTGGAGCTGAAGGTTCAATTGATGCTTCAAATATATTAAAGCCATCTCTTGCAAGAGGTGAAATTCAGCTTATTGGTGCAACAACTCATGATGAATATAGGAAGTATGTAAAGAAAGATGCAGCCCTAGAAAGACGTTTTCAGCCAATAGATGTAAATGAGCCTGATGAGGAAACAGCAATTGCCATACTTCGTGGTATTAAGCATAAATATGAGGAACACCATAATGTGGAAATAACAGATGAAGCAGTAGAGGCTTGTGTTAGTTTATCAAACAGATACATATCTGACAGATTCCTTCCTGATAAGGCTATTGATTTGATGGACGAAGCATCTGCTGGAGTAATGCTATTTACTGGAAAGGCTGATATTTCTTTAGAAGAGTATGAAATAAAGCTTTCAGAAATAGAAGAAGAAAAAATAAATGCTCTTAAAAATAATGATTTAGAACTTATTTCTGAACTTAATAAAGAACAGAAGAAGACACAAAGAGCATATGACAGAAAGAAGAAACGCTTAACTGAAAAAGAACCAGACAAGAAGATTGTTACAGAAGATACAGTGGCAGGTGTTGTGGCTGAATGGACAAAGATCCCTGTAACAAAGCTTCATGAAAGTGAAAAATCAAGACTTCTTAAGCTTGATAAAGAACTTAAAAAGCGTGTTATTGGTCAGGAAGATGCAGTATCCGCTGTTGCTAGAGCAGTTAAAAGAGGTCGTGTAGGGTTAAAAGAAAAGAATAGACCAATTGGTTCCTTCTTATTCCTTGGACCTACAGGTGTTGGTAAAACAGAGCTTTCTAAAGCACTTTCTGAAACATTATTTGGCTCAGAAAATGCACTTATTCGTATAGATATGTCTGAATATATGGAGAAGCACACAGTATCTAAGATGATAGGTTCGCCTCCAGGATATGTAGGTTTTGATGATGGTGGACAGCTTTCAGAAAAAGTTCGAAGGAATCCATATTCAGTTGTGTTATTTGATGAAATAGAAAAAGCACATCCAGATGTATTTAATATTTTGCTTCAGGTCTTAGATGATGGACATATTACTGATTCATCAGGACGCAAAGTGAGCTTCAAAAACTGCGTAATTATTATGACAAGTAATGCGGGAGCTAATAGAATTGTTGATCCTAAAAAGCTTGGATTTGCAGGTGAAGATAACGAAAAGGTAGATTACGACAAAATGAAATCAGGTGTTATGGATGAAATCAAGAACATCTTTAAGCCTGAATTCATCAACCGTATTGATGATATTGTAGTATTCAGAATGCTTAATGAGGATGATATGAAAAAGATTGTTACAAATCTTTCAAACGACCTTATTAAGAGATGTAAGGAACAAATGGATATTACGCTTAAGGTGAGCGAAGCTGTCAAAAAGTATATTGTTAAGACAGGCTCAAATAAGAAGTTTGGCGCAAGACCATTAAAGCGTGCTATCCAGACTAACCTTGAGGACCTTTTATCAGAGGAAATTCTTAAGGGAAACATTGAAAATGGCGACAAAATTACGGCTAAGATAGCCAAAGAAAAAGTATACTTTGCAAAGGATATGTGATAAAATAGTCACATAATGACAGGAGGGGTATAAATATGCCTATAGTTAAAGAATTACTTCGTACAGAAGCAGATGGTTCATTAAGTTTTGGTGATTATTCGCTTGCATCTAAGACAAAGGTCGAGGATTACGAGAATGCAGGAAATCTTTACAAGGTAAAGACTTTCAACGAAATCACTAAGCTCGAAAGAGATGGGGCTTTCGTATATGAATCAGTACCTGGTACAGCTGTAACAAACTTCAAGGTAGAGGAAAATGGCGTATCATTCACAGTATGTGGTGATAAGGATGCGGATATTACACTTGGTCTTGAAGAAGGAACAGAATACGATGTTACAGTAGGAAGCAGAAATGCAGGTAAGATGAAAACAAATCTTTCAGGCAAGCTTTCAATCAGCGTTGAACTAGAGGGCGAAGGGGACATTACGGTAAAGGTTACTAAGTAATATGCCCAAAGCAAAATCCACAACAGTATTTTTCTGTAATTCCTGTGGATATGAATCTTCAAAGTGGATGGGCCAGTGTCCTGGCTGTAAAGAGTGGAATACATTTGTTGAAGAGCCAGCAGTTAAAACAAAAGGTTCTGTAAAAACAGTTAGACGAGATGTATTACATACCCCAGAGAAGATTACGAATGTATCGTCTGAAAATGAGGAAAGAATTAAGACAGGAATTGAAGAATTAGACAGAGTATTGGGAGGCGGAATAGTTCCGGGCTCCCTAGTTTTAGTTGGTGGAGATCCTGGAATAGGAAAGTCTACATTACTTCTACAGGTATGTAAGGCTATATCTGATAAGGATATGGATGTGCTTTATGTTTCGGGAGAGGAATCTGTAAGACAGATTAAAATGCGAGCCGACAGAATCGGTAAGTTTAACGATAAATTATCAGTATATGCTGAAACAAATCTTGCTGATATAGAAAGTACGATTAAACAATATAACCCAAAGGTTGTGATTATTGACTCTATACAGACAATGTATTCTGAAGAAGTATCATCAGCCCCAGGATCTGTATCTCAGGTTAGAGAAACAACAAATCTTTTGCTGCAGATTGCAAAAGGATTAAATATAACAATATTTATAGTAGGTCATGTTACAAAAGAGGGTACAGTTGCAGGCCCTAGAGTACTTGAACATATGGTGGATACTGTTCTTTATTTCGAAGGAGACAGATTTGCTTCGTATAGAATCCTTAGAGGAGTAAAAAACAGGTTTGGTTCTACTAATGAGATTGGAGTTTTTGAAATGATAAGCTCTGGTCTTAAGGAAGTAAAGAATCCATCAGAATATATGCTTTCAGGACGACCGGAAAATGCAAAGGGCTCAGTTACTGTATGCGCAATAGAAGGTACAAGACCAATATTAATTGAAGTTCAGGCTCTTGTTTGCCAGACAAATTTTGGAATTCCAAGACGTCAGGCTACAGGCACTGATTATAACAGAGTAAATCTCCTGATGGCCGTTCTTGAAAAAAGAGTTGGTCTTCACATTTCAGACTGTGATGCATATGTAAATGTTGCTGGTGGAATGAAACTGACAGAGCCGGCCATTGACTTAGGAATTGTTCTTGCTATTGTTTCAAGCTTTAAGAATGTTGAAATAAGCCCTGATACAGTTGTGTTTGGGGAAGTTGGTTTATCAGGGGAAGTAAGAAATGTTTCTGCTATTGATCAGAGAATATCTGAAGCAGAAAAACTTGGATTTAAGAAATGCATTTTACCAAAGAGCGCCAAAGAGCAGCTTAGTGGTAATTGTAAGATAGAGCTAAATATGGTTTCTTCAGTAGAAGAGGCATTAAAATACATTTAAAGAGGAGCACGTGATGGTAAAGAGAATTTATGTTGAGAAAAAAGAACCTTACGCAGTAAAGGCTAAGGAACTGAAAGAGGATATTAAGGCATATCTTAATATTGATACTCTTACAAATGTTAGAGTTTTAATCAGATATGATGTTGAAAATATATCTGAAGATACATTTAAAAAGGCATGTAATATTATTTTTTCTGAGCCACCAGTTGATGTGCTTTTTGAAGAAGATTTCGATAGAGACGCATCATCAAGAGTATTCAGTGTTGAATACCTTCCAGGACAGTTTGATCAGAGAGCAGATTCAGCTGTTCAGTGCGTACAGTTTTTAAATGCATCTGAAAATCCTGTTATTAAAACAGCAGTTACATATTGTCTTGAGGGTCAGATTTCTGATGCACAGTTTGAAAGCATCAAATCATACTGTATTAACCCAGTTGATTCAAGAGAAACTGATTTAGTTAAGCCAGAGACATTGCTTACAAATTTTGATGAGCCAGAAGATATTAAAATTTATGACGGCTTTAAGACAATGCCAGAAGCTGAACTTAAAGCGTTATATGATTCATTATCACTTGCAATGACATTTAAGGATTTCCTTCATATCCAGAATTATTTCAGAGATGATGAGAAAAGAGATCCATCAGTTACAGAAATCAGAGTTCTTGATACATATTGGTCAGACCATTGTAGACATACTACATTCTCAACAGAGCTTAAAAATGTAGAATTTAATGAGGGATATTATGTAAACCCAGTTAAAAAGAGCTATGAGAAATATCTTGAAACAAGAAAAGATGTATTCGGAGAGCGTAAAGATAAGTTCCCATGTCTTATGGATGTTGCCTTACTTGCAATGAGAAAACTCAAAAAAGATGGCAAGCTTGATGATATGGAACAGACAGATGAAATTAATGCCTGCTCAATTGTTGTTCCAGTTGAAATAGATGGAAAAACAGAAGAGTGGCTTGTAATGTTTAAGAATGAGACACATAACCACCCAACAGAAATTGAACCATTTGGTGGTGCAGCAACATGTCTTGGTGGTGCAATAAGAGATCCACTTTCAGGAAGATCATACGTATATCAGGCAATGCGTGTTACTGGTGCTGCTGATCCTACAGTATCTCTTGATAAGACATTAGCAGGTAAGCTTCCACAGAAGAAGCTTGTTAGAGGTGCTGCATCAGGTTATTCATCATATGGTAACCAAATTGGTCTTGCAACTGGATATGTAAAAGAAATCTATCACAAGAACTACGTTGCAAAGAGAATGGAAATTGGTGCCGTTATGGGTGCTGCTCCTAGAAAGAATGTAATTAGAGAAACATCTGATCCAGGTGATATTATCATCCTTCTTGGTGGTAGAACTGGCCGTGATGGTTGTGGCGGTGCTACAGGTTCTTCAAAAGTTCATACGGAACAGTCAATTGAAACATGTGGTGCTGAAGTTCAGAAGGGTAATGCTCCTACTGAAAGAAAGCTTCAGAGATTATTTAGAAGAGAAGAAGTTTCAAAGCTTATTAAAAAGTGTAACGACTTTGGTGCAGGTGGTGTATCTGTTGCTATTGGTGAGCTTGCAGATGGCTTAAGAGTTGATCTTGATAAGGTACCAAAGAAATATGCAGGTCTTGATGGTACAGAGCTTGCTATTTCTGAATCTCAGGAAAGAATGGCTGTAGTTATTGCAAAGGAAGATGTTGATAAGTTCTTAGCATATGCAGAGGAAGAAAACCTTGAGGCATCAGAGGTTGCAGTAGTTACTGAAGAGCCAAGACTTGTTCTTTCATGGAGAGGTAAAGAAATCGTTAACTTAAAGAGAGCCTTCCTTGATACAAATGGTGCTCATCAGGAAACAGACATTGAAGTTGAAGCTCCATCAGAAACAGATAAGTTCTTTGATAAAGTAGAAATAGAAGAAGTTGCAAAGGCACTCGAGAATAACAACATTAAAGAAGCATGGATTAAGACTTTATCAGATCTTAATGTATGTTCACAGAAGGGTCTTGTAGAAATGTTTGACTCATCAATTGGTGCAGGCTCAGTGCTTATGCCATATGGTGGAAAATATCAGCTTACAGAGACTCAGAGTATGGTTGCAAAGCTTCCAGTATTATCTGGAAAGTGCGATACAGTTACAATGATGAGTTACGGCTTTGATCCTTATTTATCAAGCTGGAGCCCATATCATGGTGCAATGTATGCTGTTCTTGAATCAGTAGCAAGAATCGTTGCAACTGGTGGTGATTATAAAAATATCAGATTTACATACCAGGAATACTTCAGAAGAATGACAGAAGATAAGACTCGTTGGAGCCAGCCATTCTCAGCACTCCTTGGTGCATTTGAAGCACAGCTTCGTTTAGGTCTTCCATCAATCGGTGGTAAGGATTCTATGTCAGGAACATTTAATGATATTGATGTTCCACCAACACTTGTTTCATTTGCAGTTGATGTTGCAAAGGAAAAGGAAGTAGTTACTCCTGAACTTAAGATGGCTTCAAATAAGCTTGTATTAGTTAAAGTTTCAAGAGATGAATATGACCTTCCAAATATTGAAGAAGCAATGGATTTATATGGAAAGATACATGAAGATGTTCTTGCTGGAAATATTGCTTCTGCATATGCACTTGATGGTAAGGGAATTATTCCAGCTGTATCAAAGATGTCATTTGGTAATGGTCTTGGAGTTAAACTTGAGCATAATGTAGATGAAAGAGATTTATTTAGCCCAGCATTTGGTTCAATAATTCTTGAAGTACCAGCTGATAAGGTTTCAAAGCTTTCTGTTACATATACATTAATCGGTGAAGTATTAGATAAAGCACAGTTTGAATATAAAGACACAGTTATTACATTAGATGAAGCTCTTGATGCATGGAAGAAGCCACTTGAAAAGGTATTCCCAACAAAGGCTTATAAGGGAAATGAGGCAATTGAAACAAAGCTTTATAAAGAAAGCAATGTTTACGTTTGTAAGAATAAGGTTGCTAAGCCTAAGGTATTTATTCCTGTATTCCCAGGTACAAACTGTGAAATAGATTCAAAGAAAGCCTTTGAAAGAGCAGGGGCTGAGGTTTCAGATATTGTATTCACAAATATGAGTGAAACAAATATCAAAGATTCATTTGATTTATTTAAGAAGAATATAGATGAAGCACAGATTATCATGTTCCCAGGTGGTTTCTCAGCTGGTGATGAACCTGATGGCTCTGCTAAGTTCTTCGCAACAGTATTCCAGAATGAAATGCTTAAGGAGTCTGTAGAGAAGCTTCTTAAAGAAAGAGATGGTCTTGTTCTTGGTATTTGTAATGGTTTCCAGGCACTTGTTAAGCTTGGACTTGTACCTAATGGGGAACTTACAGGACAGAATGCTGATTCACCAACACTTACATTTAATACAATAAACAGACATATTTCAAAGATGGCATATACAAAGGTTGTAAGTAACAAGTCACCATGGCTTCAGGGTACAGAGCTTGGCTCAACATATGTAATCCCTGCATCACATGGTGAAGGAAGATTTGTAGCACCTAAGGAGTGGATTGATAAGTTATTTGCAAATGGACAGGTGGCTACACAGTACTGTGACATCGATGGAAATATTTCAATGGATGAAGAATGGAACATCAATGGTTCATACATGGCGATTGAAGGTATTACATCACCTGATGGTCGTGTATTTGGTAAGATGGGACATTCAGAAAGAAGAGATAATGGGGTTGCTGTTAACATCTATGGTGAGCAGGATATGAAGATATTCGAGTCAGGTGTTAAATATTTCAAATAATAATAAATATTTATTGTAGTTTTGGAGAAGGCTATGAGAGATAGGTATAGGAGAATACGAGAAATAGATAAAAGAATAAAGGAGATTGACAAGCGTTTTCTGCTTGTCAGTATACTCGTTATCGTTCTTTTGGTATCAAGCTGGATAATATTTGCGTTGCATCTTGATGATATTTCAAAAAAATATGAAATATTAATTAATGAGCGAGTTGCAGCAGATGTTAGAAATGACAGCATAGTTCTTAGCGGTGGGATAAGTAAAAGTGCTGTATACATTGGAAACCTTGGTGAAATGCTATCAAATCAGGATTCCATTGAAAGAGACGAAATTAAAAAGGCTCTTCGTACAGCTAAAGAAAAAACAAACTTTATTGATGTATTCTATTCTGATGTTGATGGAAGAAATGCCTTCAACTATATGAATAAGGTCGTTAGTGGAAATCTAAAGCCATACATTAACAACTATGATGGTATATCTGATTTTGGAATCTTTAATAATGTGTCAGCCATAGCTACAGATAAGGATGGATATATTGCTATAGCTCCAGTAAAGAAAAATAATTCTATTCTTGGATATGTATATGGTGTTAACACCTATGACAATCTTGAAGAAAACACAGCACTCTCAAGAAGTGTTGACGAGGATATTCTTATTATAGCAAATGATGGAAGAATTGTTTTCCGTATTAGAAACGGTGAGTACAGTCAGTTAAATGAGGATGTTTATTTCTTCAATTACGTTTCTGATTACATATCACAGGATGAGTATTCAGAATTTGTTGATGATTACAATATGTCTCTCTCAACGGGTATTTCGAGCTCATATTTTGCATCAAGTGGTGAAGAAAAGATTCTGTATATGTATACGCCAATTGACAATATCAGTGGTTGGAGTGTTATGCATTGTATTAACGAAAAAGGAATCACAAAAATTGTTAAATCAATGCTTGTAAGCTCAATTATTATGTTCTTTATAATTATTGTACTTCTCTTTATTGCTACATTTATTGTTATTACTCATATCAGAAATGAGCAGAAACGAGCAGAGAATCTTGAGTATCTTGATGGCCTTACAGGTGTTATGAACAGAAACGCATTTTCAACAAAGGCTTCAGAAATAATTGAAGATAACCCAGGACTTCCATATAGAATTGTTTGTCTTGATATTCTTAATTTTAGAATTATTAATGAAAACTATGGACACGAAAGAGCTGATGTAATAATCAAGGCTTTAGCAGATGCATGTAAAGAAGCATTTGGTAAAAATGAAGTGTTCGGTAGAGTTAGTGCGGATGTATTTGTTGCGTTAGCTGTTAATGACGGGGAAGAAGTAGAAAGAATAGCATTCCTTGAAGATAAAGTATCTGAAGCTGCTAAATCGGTTTACATAAATCACCAGATCAAGATTAAAATGGGTATTTATGAAATTGATGATGTAAGAGAACCTATAGCAAGAATGATTGATAAGGCAAATGTTGCTAGAAAAGATATTGGTTCAAGCTCAAAGCTACTTGTCTGCACTTATACAGATGAACTTATGGATGGCGCAAAGAAGATTCAGCTTATTGAATCTCAGATGGAGGCTGCTCTTACAAATGGTGAATTTAAGCCATTCCTTCAGGCAAAATATGACATGGAGAAAAATCATGTCTGTGGAGCAGAAACTCTTGTCAGATGGATAAAACCAGACGGAACTATGATGCCACCAGGAGATTTCATTCCACTATTTGAAAAGAATGGTTTTGTAGAAAAAATCGACTTCTATATGCTTGAAGAAGTTTGTAAGTATATTAGAAAAATGCTTGATGAGAATAAAGAGGTTTATCCGATTTCGGTTAACCAGTCAAGATATCTTTTAAATGATCCAGATTATGTTTCAAAGGTTAAGGAGATTCTTCTTAAGTACAAGATACCTGTTGGATTAATTGAACTTGAGCTTACTGAAACAGTATTCTTCCACGAAAAAGAAAGAATGGTTGCAATGATGAATGAGCTTAAATATATCAATGTTAATCTTTCAATTGATGATTTCGGTTCTGGATATTCATCATTCAGTATGTTAAAAGATGTACCATTTGATGTTCTTAAAATTGATAGAGCATTCCTTGTGGACTCTGTATCTTTGGAAAAGGGTAGATGGATTCTTAAGGAAATTATTGAAATGGCTAAGGGACTTGGAATGGATGTTATATGCGAAGGCGTAGAAACACAGGAACAGGCAGAAATGCTTGTATCTCTTGGATGTAAGAAGGCTCAGGGATTCTTATATGCAAGACCTATTCCAATGGATGACTTTATAGAAAAGTATAATGTTTCAAAGGCAGGATGAATAAACGAAACTATCAAAAAGAACTAGATCTTATTACCTCTGATATAGAAAGAAGTGGAGTTAAAAAGAAGTTATTTCTTCATGCGTGCTGTGCACCATGTTCAAGCTACTGTCTTCTATATCTTGCAAAATATTTTGATATAGTGTGTTTTTACTATAATCCTAATATTTCGCCAGAGTCAGAATATGAAAAAAGAGTAAACGAGATAGAAAGGTTTATTTCTACTGTTAATGATGAATTCTCTCTTGGAATTAAGTTTATTGAGGGAGAGTATAGACCCCAGGACTTCTATGAAAAAGTAAAGGGAATGGAAGATATGAAGGAGGGGTCAGAGCGGTGCTTTATATGCTATAGAATGCGAATGGAAGAAGCCGCTAAGTACGCTAAAGAAGCGGGATGTGATTACTTTACAACAACGCTTTCCATAAGTCCTCTAAAAAATGCAGAAAAGATAAACTGCATTGGAGAGGAATTAGCAGATATATATGGTGTAGACCATCTGCCATCAGATTTTAAGAAAAAAAACGGATATAAAACATCTGTTGAACTGTCAGCAAAATATGATTTGTACAGACAGAACTACTGCGGGTGCATATATTCAAAAAGAGGAAGTAATAATGAAGAAAATACTTGATGTTTTAACAAATGAACTTGAAAGCGCGTTTAGAGCTGCAGGATATGACGCTAAGAATGCAAAGGCGTCAGTATCAAATAGACCTGACTTATGTCAGTATCAGTGTAATGGGGCTATGGCACTTGCAAAAGAAGCACATAAAGCTCCAATAATGATTGCAAATGAGGTTGCTGAAAAGTTAGCTGAATCAGAAATAATTGTTGATGTAAATGCTGTAAATCCAGGATTTTTAAACTTTAATATAAGTCCTGAGTTCCTTGAAAAGTACTTAAACGATATGGCATCAGATGAAAGATTTGGTGTTGAAAAAGAGGGCAGCGCTAAAAAAATCGTTGTAGATTTTGGCGGACCAAACGTTGCCAAGCCTTTACATGTAGGACATCTTCGTTCAGCTATTATTGGAGAATCAATTAAGCGAATTTGTAAATATATGGGCAATGAAGTTATTGGTGATATTCATCTTGGAGACTGGGGTCTTCAGATGGGACTTATCATAACTGAGCTTAAGAAGAGACAGCCAGATTTACCATATTTTGATGACTCTTTTGAAGGCGAATATCCAGAAGAAGCACCATTTACTATTTCAGAACTAGAAGAGATTTATCCTACAGCAAGTGCTAAGTCAAAAGAGGATGAAGTTTATAAGAAGGAGGCCCTTGAAGCTACATTTAAGCTTCAGACAGGAAATAAAGGCTATAGAGCTATATGGAAGCATATTATGAGTGTTTCAGTAGCTGACCTTAAGAAGAATTATCAGAATCTTAATGTATCATTTGACTGGTGGAAGGGCGAATCAGATGTTCAGGATGACATCGCTCCTATGGTTGATGACTTAAAGTCACGTGGTTTTGCTTATGAAAGTGAGGGGGCTCTTGTAGTAGATGTTGCTCTTGAGTCAGATACAAAGGAAGTTCCACCTTGTATGATTTTAAAATCAGATGGTGCTGCATTATATACAACAACAGACCTTGCTACTTTATTACAGAGAAAGTCATTATTTGGACCAGATCAGGTTATTTATGTTGTTGATAAGCGTCAGGATATGCATTTTGTACAGGTGTTCAGATGTGCAAAGAAGACAGGAATTGTAGATGAAGATGTAAAACTCGATTTTGTCGGATTTGGAACAATGAATGGAAAGGATGGCAAGCCATTTAAAACACGTGAAGGTGGTGTAATGCGTCTTGAAGTTCTTCTTAATGATATTAATGAAGAAATGTATAAGAAGATTACAGGAAATCATGATATCGAGGAAGCAGAGGCAAGAGCAATTTCAAAAACTGTTGGCCTTGCTGCTGTTAAGTACGGTGACTTATCAAATCAGGCAACAAAGGATTATGTATTTGATATAGACAAATTTACTTCATTTGAAGGAAATACAGGCCCTTACATCCTTTATACAATAGTTAGAATTAAGTCAATTTTAAATAAATATGTTGAAGCTGGTAATTCTATTGAAGGCTTAAAAATTGGAAAGGCTGCTAATGCTTCAGAGCTAGGACTTTCTCTTGAACTTACAAAGCTTTCAGCAATGTTAGAAAATGCATACATGGAGCTTGCACCTCATAAAATCTGTGCATATATCTATGATGTAGCCAATGCTTTTAACAGCTTCTATCATGAAAATAAAATTCTTACAGAAGAAGATAAAGAGAAGCAGACAGGATGGATAGCATTACTTTTACTTACAAAGGGTGTGCTTGAGATGTGTATTGATCTTCTCGGTTTTGAAGCTCCAGAACATATGTAATAGTAAAACATAGGTGAAATATTATGGGTACGGGTATTACAATTAATCTATTTGAAAATTTTGAAATACTTAAAGATGGTGAGCCAATTCTTTTAAGTTTATCAAATACAAGAAAGACTAAGATGTTCTTAGCTTATCTTATTGTGAATAAAGATAGAATTGTATCACACAAGGAGTTATTTGAGCTTTTGTGGACAGGACAGGAGTATGCAAATCCTGGTACAGCACTTAGAACTCTTTTATACAGATATAGAAGCCTTATTTCTGAAAATAAAATTGATGAGCTTGAGAAATCAATTATTTCTAAAAGAGGTGCATATCAGTGGAATCAAGAATTGAATGTTGACATAGACATTTATGATTTTGAAGATTATGCATCAGCAGGCCTTAATAAGGTTTTATCAAAAGAAAAAAGGGTTGAATGCTTAAAGAAAGCTATTGATCTGTATAGAGGACCTTTGCTTAAGGATTCTTCCGAAGAACACTGGGTAGTGGCAAAAGCAGTTCATTATAGAGATATCTATGTTAAGGCTGTTCTTGAATATGTTTCACTTCTTAAAGAATCAGGTGACAAATCTGAATTAGTAGAGATACTGGAAAATGCTATAAAGATTGCTGGACACGCTGATATTCTTGAATTAGAGCTTTCGCTTGCAAAGGGTGGAAAGAATACAGGTGAAGCAACTAATAAGTATGAAATAATGTCAAAGCATCTGGATGTTATGAATGAAGAAATTGATAAGCTTCAAAAAGACATGGAATCAGATGATTTTGCAGAGAATGCGTTTGTATGCGATTTTAACACATTTAAGGATATTTACCACCTTCAGAGACGTCTTCTTGCAAGAACTGGTGAGACAATGTATGTTTCCCTTATCACTATTGGCTTTGTAGGTAAAGGTTCAAAAGAGGGAATTAGATATGAGCGTGTAATGAAAGCGCTTCTTGAATCTACAAAGAAATGTTTAAGATGTGGTGACAGTATTTGCAGATATTCAGATAGCTGTCTTGCTGTAATGTTCCCTGCTGGAGCATATGAAGATGCTAATAAAATTTTAGACAGAATTAAATCAAAATTTATACCAAATGTTGCTGATTCTGATGTTGTGCTTAGCTACAAGATAAGACCACTTAAAAACATAAAGGATTGATATGCAGAATAAAAGATTAACAATTGGAGTAATTCTTGGTAATGCAAATTCCCCTCATACTATGGAAATTATAAAGGGAATACGAGAAGCTGCTCTTGAAACAAAAGTTAATATTTTGTGCTATACAGGAGTACATTCTTCATACTTCTTTAGAGATTATTTTATGTCAAAGAATGATGAGGATTTTGATTATCAGATTTCCTGTCTTTATGATTATACAAGACTTAGTTACTTGGATGCTCTTATTGTGTCAGTTGGAACTCTGTCCGTTTTTTGGGACAATAGAGAAATAATGCAGTTCTTTAGGAAGATTAAGAATACTCCTACTGTTGTCCTTGAAAATAGAACAGATTCACCTAATACGAGCTATATTATTGCAGATAATAAGAATGGTATGAAGCTCATTATGGAGCATCTTCTTGACTACCATGGATATAGAAAATTTGCATATCTAAGTGGCCCTATGGGAAACACAGATGCAGAGGAAAGACTTGATGCATTTAAAACTTCCCTTGAAGCTCGTGGTATTGAATGCACTGAAAAGATGATTGCATATGGCGATTTTTCTGAAACAGTTGAGGCTCAGATTAATCAGCTACTAGATTTGAATCCAGATGTTGAAGCTCTTGTATGTGCTAATGATAAAATGGCAGATACTGCGTATACAGTTATAAAGGGAAGAAAAGCGCTTTATGATAAGGCAGTTGCCGAGTCTGATGAAGCTTCAATGAAGCGTTATTATAAGCATGCTGTAGGAAAAGATATTGTAAATGGCCATGGTGTTGCTATAACAGGATATGACAATGTGCCTTCTGCTGAAAACATGGATCCTCCACTTACAACAGTAGTTCAGAATGCTTATACAAATGGATACATGGCAGTATACAGTGCTTTAGAGCTTGTTAATGATGGCGCTGCAAAGAATACATCTTCTGCTCCAAAGCTTGTTACAAGAAATTCCTGTGGCTGTAGCACAGGCGCTAGACAGGAATTTGCAGAACTTGATGAATATTATCGTTCCCATATTGAAACATATGCTTTAAAGATTTCAAAATCAATAAAAGATGGAATCCTTATTTCTGATGTTAATGAGACTGTTTCAGATGAAGTTGCAGACTGGTTCTACAATTATGTAATTAAGTATGCAAAGAAATACCTTGGAATAGATCAGACTGGTATTAATGCTGATGAGATGGCTGATGAAATAAAGGAGATTATTACAGGTAAGTATGCAAGATTTATTTCACTTACATCCCTTGCAAGAACGTTATCTGAATATTCATCAACAATAGTTCAGCATGCTGATATGATGGCATATAAGGATGCTATTATGGAGGCAACATATAAGGTAAATGATTATATCCATTCAAAAATATATGAAGATGCTATACGTACTGTAGTTATGTATGAACATAGAACATGGTTTATGCCACTTATTTCAAGAGATATGGCAAACTTTATTGATTCTGAAACTGAGATGTATAGAAATGCAATGAGCAAGATGAATGTTCTTGGTATGGGTAACATTTATTTGTTTATGCTAAAAGAACCAATAGTTCATACTAAAGAAGATATCTGGTCATGCCCTAATGAACTTTATCTTGTTTCATGTACAGTAGATGGCAAGATAGAAGCATACGACATTGAAAATGCTCCAGTTATTGATAAAAATAATCCATTTGATAAATATTTTAAGAATAATGATAAGCCATATTATGCCTCAATGATTAATCTTTTCTCTGGTGAATATCAGTATGGCGTTATAGTGGCTGAAATAGAGCCAGAAAATGTATTGTCTCTTTATTATGCGTCTGTACAGATTTCAACAGCCCTAAAGTACTGTGAGATGTCTAGAGCAGAGCGAAAGATGCAGGCAGAACTTCAGCAGATGATTCTTGAAGTTGAACAGAAGAATGAAATGCTTAGAGCATTATCAGAATATGATCAGTTAACAGGATGCCTTAATAGAAGAGGCTTTATTGAAGGCGTTAATGAAGATATAAAGCAAAATATTGGAAAACAGGCATGTATTATTTTCGCTGATGTTGATCATCTTAAGGAAATAAATGATAAGTTTGGACATGGCGATGGTGACTTTGCCATTGAAAGTATTGCAAATGTATTAAAGAGCGTTCTTCCTGAAAACGCGCTTATTGCAAGAATAGGTGGAGATGAGTTTGTATCTATGGTTCTTATGGAAGAATCAGACAGCGCATCTCTAGTTAGAGAAATAAAAGATGCAAGCTTCAGATTTAATGCAGTATCAGCAAAGCCATATTATGTGGAATGTTCTGTAGGTGCCAATTCATTTACTTGTGAAGAGGGAATTGATATAGACTATATTATTTCTTTAGCTGATGAAGCTTTGTATGAAGCTAAAAAGTATAGAAAAGAATCAGTAATGAAAGCTGTTACTATTTGGTAGCTAGAGCTGCTTCTTTAGCAGCCTTAGCTGCCATTTTATCTCTTGTAAATAATAGCTTTAATATTATAGGTGTAGAGATAGATGAAACAATAATTAATAAAATTACTGATGTGAAATATACTGGAGACAGTAATCCAATTGATAATCCTTTCTGAGACACGATAAGTGCAACTTCGCCTCGTGTCATCATACCAACACCAATCTTTAATGAATCACTGAAACTAAACTTGCATATTTTTGAAACAAGACCACAGGCAATAATTTTTGTTAAAAGTGCAACAAGCACAAAGCCTACAGAGAACAAAAGAATGCTTGATGTGAAATCTGAAATATCTGTTTTAAGTCCAATACTTGCAAAGAATATAGGACCAAATAGCATGTATGAATTAATATCCATTTTCTCAGCAATATAATCTGAGTCATTTGTAGAGCAAAGAATAATTCCTGCAACATATGCTCCTGTAATATCCGCAATACCAAAATATTTTTCAGCAATATAAGATAGCGCAAAACAGTAAGCAAGACCTGCAATAGGAATTCTTCTTGTGTGTGGATAACGCTTTGTTACTAACTTGAATATTTTATAGGAAATAAAACCTACAACGATAGCAAATACGAAGAAAAGTATTGTATTTATACATACAGCGCCAATAGCTGCCTGACCAGAGCTTAAGCTTACAACAAATGTTAATACGATGATTCCGATAACATCATCGATAATAGCTGCTGCAAGTACTGTTGTACCAACACGGCTTTTTAGATATCCAAGCTCTTTTAGGGTTTCTACAGTGATACTTACTGAAGTGGCTGTCATTATTACACCAATAAATACAGCTTTATAAAATGCAACTGTACCAACTGCACCAAAACCATAGAAGCAGCCATATAATACAGTTCCTCCGAGAAGTGGAACAAATACACCTGCGCAAGCAATTAAGAAAGCAATAGGACCTGTCTTCATAAGCTCTTTTAAGTCTGTTCCAAGACCTGCAGAGAACATAAGAAGAATTACGCCAATTTCTGCCATCTGACTAAGAAAATCAGTTGGCTGTACAAGACCAAGTAGACTAGGACCCATAATAAGTCCTGCCACAATTTCTCCAACAACCTGTGGCGCCTTGCATTTTCTTGCGACAATTCCGAAGAACTTAGCAAATATTATGATAATTGCAAGTGAATACAATACTTCGTACGTTTCCATAATACTTTTTCCTCAGTGTATTTACACACAAAAAATCCCATTCCGTCGGAATGGGACAATAGCGAGGGAGGGACTCGAACCCTCAACCTCCCGGGTATGAACCGGACGCTCTAGCCAGTTGAGCCACCTCGCCGCAAGCACTTTGCTATAATACTAAATAAATATTTAGTTGTCAATATTTATTTTATAAAATTTATTCATATTTCCTATTAAATTAGGTGTAGCCTAGCCTTGAATAACAAAGTAAAAGGTGTTAGTATATTAAAGTATTAAATAATGTAAATGAAAGGTCTATTACGTAATGGGCGCATACGATAACTTAAACGAATTACAATTTGATGTGATGAGAGAAATTGGTAATATCGGTGCAGGAAATGCGTGTACAGCATTATCAGTTCTTCTTGGCACAACAATTGATATGTCAGTTCCAAGCATTCAGTTACTTGGTTTTGAGGATACATCAGATTATTTGGGCGGTCCTGATACAGAGGTTCTTGGAGTAAAGATTGATGTAACAGACGACCTTGAAGGTATGATGTTTCATATAGTAAATAAGAGATTTGCAGAGAGAATCATTAACACTTTCTATGAAAAGAAGCTTGAATCTTTTGCAAGTATTGATGAGATGGATTCTTCTGTAATAAGTGAGATGGCTAATATTACAAGTGGTGCTTATGCTAACTCTATAGCAACACTTACTGGACTTCTTGTAAATATTGGAACACCTAATCAGCAGGCTAATACAGTTAAGGAAATTTTAAGAATTCCACTTGAAGCATTTGCGAAAGCTGGCGATAAAATTCTCGTTGTAGATGAGCAGTTTATTATCGATAAAGAACAGATCACATCTAATATGATTCTTGTTCTTGAGAATGATTCATTAAAAAAATTATTTGAAAAGCTTGGAGTACAGATGTAATGAATCCTAAGATTAAAACAGAAGCAGTAGATAGACTTTTTGAGGCAATACTTAAACTTGAAAATAAAGAAGAGTGCTATCTTTTCTTTGAAGATGTATGTACTATAAACGAACTTTTATCTTTATCACAGAGATTTGAAGTTGCGGGAATGCTTAGAAACGAAAATACATATCTTGAAATAGCAGAAAAGACAGGTGCTTCAACAGCGACAATCAGTCGTGTTAACAGATCTTTAAATTATGGTAATGACGGATATGATTTGGTATTTGGTCGAATGAAAGATAAGTAATTACTTAGTTTATTTGCAGCCGGACCTTTTGGTTCGGCTGTTTTTAAATTTTCGATACTGGAGGATATATGGATATATTAGAAAAGCTTAATGATAAGCAGGCGGAAGCGGCTACCAAAATAGATGGTCCTTTATTAATTTTAGCTGGTGCCGGTTCTGGAAAAACTAGAGTCATAACAAATCGTACTGCTTATATGATAAAGGAAAAGGGCATTAATCCATTTAATATTCTTGCTATTACTTTTACAAATAAGGCAGCAGGAGAAATGCGTCAGAGAATAGATGACATTGTTGGCTTTGGAGCTGATAGCATCTGGGTCGCAACTTTCCACAGCACATGTGCCAGAATTTTAAGACGTCATATTGATAGAATCGGTTATGATACAAATTTCACAATCTATGATACTGATGACCAGAAGGCAGTAATAAAGGAAATAGTAAAGCGATTTAATATTAATACAAAGATGATGCCAGAACGTGCATTTATGTCTGCTATTTCTCATGCAAAGGATGAGCTTACATCACCAGAAATGATGGCACTTGATGCAATGGGAGATTATTCTCTTCAGCTTATTAGTAAAGTTTATCTTGAGTATCAGGCAGTTCTTAGAAGAAATAATGCACTTGACTTTGATGACTTAATTTGTAAAACAGTTGAGCTATTCAAATCATGTCCTGAAGTTTTAGAAAACTATCAGGAAAGATTTAAATACATAATGGTAGATGAATATCAGGATACAAACACTGCGCAGTTTGAGTTTATAAGACTTCTGGCTGATAAATATAAAAATATTTGTGTCGTAGGTGATGATGACCAGTCAATTTATAAATTCAGAGGAGCAAATATTAGAAACATCCTTGACTTTGAAAGCCATTATCCAGACGCCTTAGTTGTAAAGCTTGAGCAGAATTATAGATCGACACAGACTATTCTTGATGCAGCAAATGCTGTTATTAGCAATAATTTTGGCAGAAAAGATAAAAGCCTATTTACAGATAAGGGAAGTGGTGACAGAGTTCATCTTCGTCAGTTTGAGACAGCTTATGAGGAGGCAGAATTTATTGCTTCTGATATTAAGAAGAAAGTAAACGATGGCACTAATAATTATAGAGACAATGCTATTTTATATAGAACAAATGCACAGTCACGACTCCTTGAAGAAAAACTTATAATGCTTGGCATTCCATATAACGTTGTTGGTGGTATTAATTTCTATTCAAGAAAAGAAATAAAGGATGTTTTAGCATATCTTAAAACAATAGATAATGGACTTGATGATCTTGCAGTTAGAAGAATAATAAATGTTCCAAAGCGTGGTATTGGTCCAACTACTGTTGGCAGAATTCAGGAATATGCTGACGCAAATAATTTAAGCCTTTATGATGCTATGTCGTTTGTTCAAAAAATTGATGGCGTAGGCAGAAGTGCATCAAAGATTGAAGATTTTGTTGATATGATTCAAGTGCTTAGAACAAGAGCAAAGAACCTTCCTCTTGATGAAATAGTAAGAGACGTACTTGATAGGACAAAATACATTAGTGAGCTTGAAGAAAGTTCAGAGGAAGACGCAGAAGACAGAATTGAAAATATCGAAGAATTTATTAATAAAGCAGTAGTATTTTCAGAAGAAAAGGAAGGCGCAACACTTACTGAATTTTTACAGGAAGTATCTCTTGTGGCTGACATTGATTCTGTAGACAGAGACGATAACAGAGTACTACTAATGACTCTACACTCAGCAAAGGGACTTGAGTTTCCATCAGTATATCTTGCAGGACTTGAAGATGGATTATTTCCAAGCTATATGACAATATCAAGTGATTCACCTGATGAACTTGAAGAGGAAAGAAGACTTTGCTATGTGGGAATTACAAGGGCAATGGACGATTTAACTCTTACATATGCAAAAAGCAGAATGGTAAGGGGAGAGATGCACTATAACGCAGTATCAAGATTTGTAAAAGAAATTCCAGTGCTTCTTATGGACAATAAGCTCCCATCACCTCCGAAGTCTATGATGTATGATGAACCTGTAAGAGAAGTGAGAAAACCTGTAGTAAAACCTTATGCTGCAGTTCCAGTATTAGGAAAGGATATGGGTACAAAGCCTGGTGAACTTTCATATGATGTTGGAGACAGGGTTTCACATATTAAGTTTGGACAGGGCACAGTTAAAAATATTGCTGATGGTGGTAGAGATTTTGAGGTTACAGTTGAGTTTGACAAGGCCGGAATAAAAAAGATGTTTGCAGCCTTTGCAAAGCTTAAGAAAATATAATTGTTTATATGTTGATTGGGGGATTATCATGGACAACGTTTCATTAGTAAAGCTTGCAATTGAAGCAAGAAAAAATGCATATACACCGTATTCAGAATATAAAGTGGGAGCAGCGCTTCTTACTAAAGATGGAGAAGTGATTAAGGGCTGTAATATCGAAAACGCTTCATATGGTGCTACAAATTGTGCGGAAAGAACTGCTTTTTTTAAGGCTGTATCAGAAGGAAAGCATGATTTTGAAAAGATAGCAATAGTTGGTGGTAAGGCATCTGAGACTGATGAATTTTCAGATTATGCGTATCCTTGTGGCATCTGCAGACAGGTTATGAGGGAATTTTGTAGTAGTAGTTTTGAAATTGTTGTAGCAAAGAGTATAAATGATATAAAAAGCTTTACTTTAGAGGAGATTCTTCCAAATGGATTTGGTCCGGAAAATCTTGAATAAGTGCGTTATTATGTGGTAAAATGTAGTCAAGAGTAAGGGAACAGCTTGAAAGGGGTAATAAAATGGAAAGATTAGATGATTTATTAAAGACAGTTAAGGATCAGGAACTCGTTAACCTTGCAAAGGCTAATGAAATTCTTGGAAACATTAAAGCTACAGATTTCCTTAAGAGAAAAGAAGAAGAGGAAACACGTAAGAAAAATACACTTGCAATTATAGTTGGTATTGTAGCTGGTGTTGCAATTGTAGCAGCTATTGCATACGGATTATATTGCTACTTCACACCTGATTATCTTGAAGATTTCGAAGATGATTTTGACGATGACTTCGATGACGATTTTGAAGATGATTTCTTTGAGGGTGAGGAAACAGAAAACTAATTTTTAAAAACATAGGGTATTGAAGGCACGTATATACGTGCCTTTATCTTTTTAAGAGCAAAAGGATTTAAGCATGAGCGATTGTAAGCATTTTGGAATGTGTGGCGGATGTGCATATAGAGATATGGAATATGCCGACCAGCTTTCAATGAAAGAGAATGAAGTAAAGGAATTATTAAAAGACTATATTGATGATTGTGAATGGGAAGGGATTTTTGGAAGCCCTGAAATTTACGGTTACAGAAATAAAATGGAGTTCTCTTTTGGTGATGCGAAAAAGGATGGCGACCTTGAGCTTGGTATGCACAGAAAAGGCAGCTTTTACGATATCGTCAGCGTCACAGAATGCAAGATTGTTGATGAAGACTATAGAATGATTTTATCTGAAACTCTTTCATATTTTAGAGAGAAGGATGTAAAATATTATCACAGAAGAACTCATCAGGGGTATCTTCGTCATTTACTTGTTAGAAAGGGCAAAAAGACAGGGGAAATTCTAATTGACCTTGTAACAACATCAGATAAGCCAACAGATACAATTTGTATGGAAAAAGGTCTTCTTGAAGACTATGTAGACAGACTTTTAGGACTTAAGCTTGATGGAAAGATTGTTGGTATTTTAAATACAGTAAATGATTCACTATCAGATACAGTAAAGAATGAAGGTACAGAAGTACTATATGGGCAGGATTATTTCTACGAGGAATTATTATCCCTTAAGTTTAAAATCACACCATTTTCATTCTTTCAGACAAATTCACTTTCCGCTGAAGTTATTTATGGAAAAGCAAGAGAGTATGTACTTGGAGATAAAGAAGCTAGTTCAGACATACTTAACGGCAAAACATTATTTGATTTGTATTCAGGCACAGGTACAATTGCCCAGTTAATGGCAAGCGTTGCAGGAAAAGTCATTGGTGTTGAGATAGTACCTGAAGCTGTAGAATCAGCAAAAATAAATGCAGAATTAAATGGACTCAAAAATTGTGATTTTATTACAGGCGATGTTTTAAAGGTGCTTGATGAGGTATCTGAAAAGCCTGATTATATAATTCTTGATCCACCAAGAGATGGTGTTAATCCAAAAGCATTAAAGAAAATTATGAACTATGGCGTTGAGAATATTTTATATATCTCATGTAAGCCAACATCTCTTGCAAGAGATTTGCAGATGCTAAGCTGGTATTATAAGCCAGTTAAGGCATGTGTTGTAGACCAGTTCCCATTTACAAAAAATATAGAAACAATTTGTTTGCTTTCAAAGATAAATAAATAATTATAATCATCTGAGGTATTTTTCAATGAAAAAAATCGACCATATAATAACAACAATAGTACTATTAACAGTTATCATTCTAGGTTTTATTGCGATTAATGTGTTTGATATAAAAGATATGACTACATCAAAGGGTGATATCTATGACTATAGTACTGGATGGACTTTAGTAAGGCCAGACGGATCTACAGAAGTTATTG
>JAUNNN010000009.1 GCA_030531435.1 Lachnospiraceae bacterium | reverse complement strand
ACAATGCCACTGTGTTAATGGAATGTCTTGCGAAAAAATGGGTGAATAAAGAGAAGGTTGAGGAATCTATACAGAAAACTGGAGCGAAGTTTGTGTTTGGTGCTGATTATTTTGATGAGCTTGGTGATGTTGCAAATGGCTACAGAAAGGTTAAGGATGATAACATTGTGCGAGGGATGATAAAGCTGTATCCTGTGTTGAAAGTTTTCAAGTGGTTGCCATTTGTTGAAAAGGTTACGGAGAAGATTTTGATATTCGAGAAGATTTAATCATATATAACGTGGCGTAACAAGGTAGAAGATTGAAAATGAAAGAGAAAAAGAAACTAATTATTTGTATGATATGTGGGTTACTTGGCTGCTTATGCTATGGTGGCGGTGACTGGTTGATGATGTATGGGGATGCAACGCCTCATGGTGATTTGTTCTGGCTTACAGATGGAGTGGCAGCAATTTCTTCATTTAAAAATTTACTGGCAATGTTACTTGCATTTCCAGGAATTATTTTATATGGAATAGGATTGTTTTATCTTGAGAATTTAATAAACAATTCGAAGGAAAAGAAAATATATCATTATCTTAATGTATTTGGATTGACACCATGGATGTGTTTGCATCTGTTTTATATTATGATTTTATATTTATTTTCATGGTTGAACAACAACGGATATCAAGATAATGCTTATGAAATTTGCTATGCACTTTTCGCACATCTGTCGTGGATAGTAATTGCTAGTGAGATAATGATGTTACCGGTTTTTGTATATTGGTTTTACTTAGTATTACGAAAGAAAACTGTTTTGCCAAGGTTGGTGGCATTTTTCAATGTACTTATAATTTTTGGAGTACTAGAAGTTGTGAAAATGTGCATGAAGCCAAGTGCATTTCGAATTGGTTTTAATAATGGATTAATGAGCGAAAGCATGTTTATTTTCTTCGCTGTAATATTAGTGGTCAGATTACGCCAAGTTAAGTAAGAGGAGCTTTTATGCAAGTATTATCACAATTTCATGATTTGATATTATGTATAATCTCTGCGCTTGAAGCTAGAGATCCATATACAAGTCATCATTCATCCAGAGTAGCAGAGATGACAGAAACCATCTGTGAACTCATGGGACTTGATGAAGAGGAAAAAGAAATATATCATATTGCAGCACATTTGCATGATATTGGGAAAATAGGCATCAGAGATAATGTTTTATTAAAAGAAGGCAAGCTCAATGATGAAGAGTGGAAAATTATGAAATCCCACTCAGAGCAGGGATATAACATTCTGATGAATGCAAAGTCCTTTGAAGTAGTTGCAGATGTTGTAAGGTCGCACCATGAAAGATATGACGGGAAAGGATATCCTGATGGCTTAAAGGGTGAAGATATCCCGCTTGGTGCAAGAATTATTGCAATTGCAGACTCTATAGATGCCATGATTTCAGACAGACCATATCGAAAAGGAATGGACACGAATGTTTGCAAGGATCAAATCGAGAAAAATATAGGAGTTATGTATGATCCGTCTATTGCGAAAAAAGTGATAGAGCACTGGGATGAAGTGTTAAGAAGCAGGGAATATGAAAGTAATAATTGTATGAGTCTGTACGAATGAAAGAGTTAGTATGAATGAGACGCTTAAATGTGAGAGGATGCTGCCGGGAATTTGAAATAATGATATATTGCGATAAAAATTTTCAGTGTTCAAGAGAAAATATATCTTATATAATTTATTGGAAGTCATATATATGAATCACTTGGATTTTTGGCATCTAGTTCTGGAATGGTGATGGAGTTATAATTTATAAAAAGAAATAACAAAGGAAGCATTCATGGGTGAAATTTTAGTTTTAATATTTACATTAGCAGTGCTGATAGTTCCATTTTTGTCACTTGTAATGGAAGTAATAGTGCTCTGGGCAGCGATTGTTAGTATATATCCAGTTAGAGTAATATATGACTGGGGTAATCATTTTCCAAGAATAAAGAAAATAATTGACTGGCTTTTGAAGTACTGCTTCATTATTGAACTTATATTATATCTTTTATGTTTTGGTATAGAGGCTATATATATGGATCTTGTGCATGATGTTGTGTGGCTTGCTGGCTGGGAGACACAGCTAATAAATAGACAGATTCATCAGCCAATAAATACGGAGTACATATCAGGTGTCATTATCGTTATGGTGATATTCTTTGCAGGAATGATTTTCTTAAATTGTACTAATGCAAATAATATACCTCCATTACTTCTCGCGATAAGCTTTAGCGCACTATATTTAGGTAGTATCTACAGTGTTATCTGGACTATACATATCTTAAAAATTTTTAGTAATGTTCTTGATTTGTATTTATTGTTACTGCCTATTAATACGATACTTATTTCACTACGAATAATTGTTCTTAAGTCGTATGAATACAGCACTGATCCAAGTAGAAGCAGTAAAATTGAGGAGAGTGCGATATTAAATAAATTATCATTTATTAAAAATAAAGCCTTATACCTTCCGTTTATAGGTCTATTATTAGTAATCCCTCTAATAGGTGTTATTTCGCTGATACTTTGTGTACTTGGGCAGGCTCCAGATGCAGCAATTAAAGCATTTACCGAGACTAGTGATTTTACTCTATCAACAAAGATTTCTCCTCAGAATTTAACTGTTGATGAGCATTATTTATGCACAGTGGCTGCAGGTGGTGATAGAAAGATTGTTAAACCAATAAGAAAAGGTATACGACATGGGCATGAGGTTATTGTTAATAGACAGCTTCAGATTGCAAATGCTTTTGAAGATGTGCTAATGGATTATACTCCAAGAGCCCATAAAGTAATTAGACATATTTACGATACTTATGGTTTCCCTATTGCTAAATTGATCAAAAAGAAATGGGTTGCTGACTTAGTGTATTTTATTATGAAGCCATTAGAAATCATATTTTTATTTGTACTGTATATGACATGCGTACATCCGGAAGATAGAATTGCAATGCAGTATACAGGGAAAAAAGTTCAGGATATTTTATAAGTAAATGGATAGTAGATTCTACTATCCATTTTTTATAAATAACAGCTAAAATAGTGAAAAAAGTGATATACTATTTTAGGGTGTATTTAGGGGTGTTTTTGACTTTTTGGTATGACAAAGGGACACTGCATATGACAAAAGAAGCGTCCCCAAAGGAGGTCCCCGAAGGAGGTATATATGGGAGAAAGGATTAATCTGAATAATGACTGGAAATTCATGGAGAATTTTTCCGAAGAATTATTAACTAACAAATCATTATGGGAGCCTATTGAAAAAATTCGTATTCCACATACTGTAAAAGAACTTCCATTTCACTATTTTGATGAAAAAGAATACCAAATGATTTCTACATACAGAAAGTTTATCTTTGGTGACCCAAACTGGAGAGAAAAGAATGTATTACTAACATTTGATGGTATTGCACACGACAGTCAGGTATATATTAATGGAGCTTTAGCTAAGAGCCATCACTGCGGATATACAGCTTTTACAGTAGATATTACTGACCTTATAAAAATAGGCGTTGAGAATGAAATCGTAGTAAAGGTTGATAGTAGAGAAAACTTAAATGTTCCTCCATTTGGCTTCGTAATTGATTACATGACATACGGTGGAATATACAGAGATGTTTATATTGATATAAAGGAAAAGTCTTATTTAAAAGATGTATTTGTTACTACTAAGCTTGCAAAAGATGGCTTAAAGTCAGCTACAAATTCAAAAATAGAAATAGCAGGGCCTAAGCATAATCTGACAATCAGGCAGTATATTAAAAAGTATGGTTCAGATGATGAATATAAGGTATTAGCTAAAGAGCATGTTGTTACTGAAGATGGGGAAATAGAATTAGTTCAGGATACTGGAGAAGTTGAACTCTGGGATATAGATAGTCCTAATCTTTATATTTTAAAAACAGAGCTAATAAAGGACGAAAAGGTAATTGATGAAAAGGAAGTCCGCTTTGGCTATAGAAAAGCTGTATTCCATTCAGATGGCTTTTATCTTAATGGTAAAAAGATTAAGATTCGTGGTCTAAATAGACATCAGAGCTATGCATATGTTGGTTATGCTATGCCAAAATCAATGCAGCAGCTGGATGCTGATATTTTAAAGAATGAATTAGGCGTTAATGCTGTACGTACTTCTCATTATCCTCAGTCTCATTATTTCCTTGATAGGTGTGATGAGCTAGGTCTTTTGGTATTTACCGAAATACCTGGTTGGCAGCATATCGGTGATGAAGAATGGAAAAACCAGGCAGTAGAGAATACTAGAGATATGATTTTACAGTATAGAAATCATACATCTATTGTTCTTTGGGGTGTTAGAATCAACGAGTCTGTTGACGATGATGAATTCTACGAAAGAACAAATGCAGTGGCTCACGAGCTTGACCCATCAAGACAGACAGGTGGTGTTAGATGTTATAAAAAGGGAAGTCTGTTAGAAGATGTTTATACATATAATGATTTCTCACATACAGGAAATAATTCCGGATGTGAAAAGAAATTTGCGGTAACATCTGATATTAATAAGCCATATCTTGTTAGTGAATACAACGGACATATGTATCCTTGTAAAACCTACGACTGGGAAGAACACAGAAGAGAACATGCGATTCGTCATGCAAATGTTTTAAACAGTGTAGCTGGTACAGAGGGCGTAGCTGGAAGCTTTGGCTGGTGTATGTTTGACTACAATACACATAAAGACTTTGGAAGCGGTGATAGAATCTGTTATCACGGGGTAATGGATATGTTCCGTAATCCTAAGATGGCTGCATTTGTATATGCATGTGAACAGGATAAGGAGCCAGTGCTTGAAATTAGCTCTTCAATGGATATTGGTGAACATCCTGGTAGTAACAGAGGCGATATCTATATTTTCACAAATGCTGACAGTGTGAAAATGTATAAGAATGATAAATTCATCAAGGAATACACAGCAAAAGATTCAAAGTATACAAATCTTAAGCATGGTCCAATCAGAATAGATGATTATATTGGTAGTGCATTAGAAGATAACGAAGGCATGGATTACACTCAGGCAGAAGCAGTAAAAGTACTTCTTAATGAAACGGCTAGAGGTGGTTTATATAACTTACCGAAGCTTATGTATATAAAGGCAGGTTTATTAATTGCAAAATATCAGATGAAAATGTCTGATATGGTAAAGCTTTATAATAAATACATTGGCGATTGGGGCGGTGAATCTACAACATATCGCTTTGAAGCAATTAAGAATGATGAAGTTGTAAAGACTCTTTGCGTAAAGCCAATGACAGAGTGGAAGATTAATGCTGAAATAGATCATGATTTATTGGTAGAAGAAAACAGCTATGATGTTGCTGCTGTTCGTTTCTCTGCAGTTGATGAGAATGGCAATGTGCTTCATTTCTGTAATGATCCAGTTGAAATAATAACTACTGGACCTATTGAGATAGTTGGACCAAGAGTTGTAAGTCTTCAGGGTGGACTTGGCGGAACATACATTAGAACAAAAAGAAGACAGGGTTCAGCATCTATTACTGTTAAGGCCATGAATGGCACAAGCAAGAGCATTAGCTTAAATGTAAAGATATAAGCATTATTTTTGAATAATAATTACTATAAAAATTCGAGGTAATAATAATGAGATTATCGGGAAAAGAAAAAGCAGCATATGGCCTTGGAGCTGTAGGAAAAGACATGGTTTATATGCTGTCAGCCAGCTACGTTTTATATTACTATCAGGATATTTTAGGCGTTAGTGCTGTAGCGATGGGAATGATTCTTTTAGTTGCAAGAATCTTTGATGCATTTAACGATCCTATCATGGGTGTTATAGTTGCTAAGACAAAAACTAAATGGGGCAAATTCAGACCATGGCTTTTAATTGGAACAGTAACTAATGCAATAATTTTATACTTTTTATATGCAGCACCACCTAGTCTTACAGGTAGTGGGCTAACTGCTTATGCAGCTATTTTCTATATTTTATGGGGAATAACATACACAATGATGGATATCCCATATTGGTCTATGGTTCCAGCTTTTACTGAAAGCGGAAAAGAGAGAGAAAATCTGTCTGCTCTTGCCAGATCATGTGCGGGCGTTGGTTCTGCAATCATTACAATAATAACTATTATTTCTGTAAAGGCAATAGGAACTGCTATTGAGGGAGCTAACGCTTCATCTGTAACAATTGAGAGAACAGGATTTAAGTATTTAACGCTGATTGTGGCAATTCTCTTTATTATTTTTACATTAATAACATGCGTTTGCATAAAAGAGAAATCTTCTGTTGATATGGAGACAGCTTCTGTAAAAGATATGTTCAGAGCCCTTATACAGAATGATCAGGCAATGACTATGGTAATAGCAATAGTCCTTGTAAACTCAGCAGTTTATATCACAAGTAACCTTGTAATATATTTCTTTAAATATGATATATCAAATGTATCATGGCAGAATGACTATACGTTATTTACAACATTTGGTGGAGGAATGCAGATCCTTTCAATGATGTTATTCTTCCCTATTCTTCGTAAATTCTTCAATACAATAAAAGTTTTTTATGTAAGTATTTACAGCGCTGTAATAGGCTATATTGTGTTGCTTCTTATGTCATTAATTGGAATAAAGAGTGTATTTGCTCTATTTATACCTGCATTCTTTATTTTCTCATCTGTAGGTGTTTTAAACGTAATCGTTACTATATTCTTAGCAAATACAGTAGACTATGGTGAGTGGAAAAATAAAAGACGTGATGAATCTGTTATATTTTCAATGCAGACTTTCGTTGTAAAGCTTGCTTCAGGTGTGGCTGCTCTTGTAGCTTCTGTGTGTTTATCAGTGTTTAATATAGGCGGAGCTAATACAGACGAGGTTGTGACAGAAGTCGTTAAAATATCAAGCAGTTCAGTCTTTGGACTTCGTATGACTATGACTATAATTCCTATGGCGGTGCTTGTGGTTGCATTTGTAGTATTTAAAAAGAACTACCTTCTTACAGACGAAAAATTAGGTGAAATTTCAGCAGAATTATCAAAGAATAAATAACAGGATTAAAAACAAATGAGTTCGACAGTTACTAACAATGGAAATAAATATATAAAAATGCTACAGGGCAACGTCTTTGTATTAAATACAGATAATACAACGTATGCCTTTAGAGTCATGGATAAATGTAACTATCTGGAGCATTTATACTATGGCAGAAAAATCCGTATAGATAGTGCTGACGGACTTTATGAGCAGCATTCATTTGCACCGGGAAATACTATTTCATATGACAATGGATGTGAAGATTTCACATTAGAGGATGTATGTCTTGAAGTATCTGGCATAGGTAAAGGTGATATTAGGGATCCATTCATTGAGGTGGTATTGTCAGATGGCAGCAGTAGTACGGATTTCCAGTTTGTTAGTGCAAAAATAAGAAAAGGTAAGGCATTACTTAATACATTACCAAGCTCATATGATGATACAAACAATGCAGAGCACCTTAAAATAACTATGAAAGACAGAAACAGTGGCATCATTTTAGAACTTGTTTATTCTGTTTTTCCAGAATGCAATGTTATTACAAGAAATGCTCTCATTAAAAATGATACAGATGAAGAAATAAAACTTACAAGAATAATGAGTAATCAGGTGGATTTTGCCTGCACAGATTTTGTATTCACTAGCTTTAGGGGTGCGTGGACAAGGGAAATGAATAAGTGCAGTACTCTTGTAAGTGGCGGTAAGATAGTTAACTCTTCATTTACAGGAACTTCATCTAATCGTGCTAACCCATTTGTTATGCTGTCAAAACATAATACAACAGAAGACTATGGCGAGTGTTATGGATTTAATCTGATTTATAGTGGAAATCATTACGAAGCCGTAGAAACAAATGGACTTGGTAAATTAAGATTTGTACAGGGAATTAATCCTCAGAACTTTGAATTCATATTAGCTAAGGGTGAAGAATTTGAAGCTCCAGAAGCTGTAATGAGCTACTCAAAGGAAGGTTTTAACTCTCTTAGTAATAATATGCATGAATTTGTTCGTGAACATATTGTAAGAGGAGAACATAAGAAAAAGGAACGTCCTATTCTATTAAACAGCTGGGAGGCTTCCTATTTTGATTTCAATAAATCAGGCCTTTTAAAGCTTGCAAAGGAAGCGAAGAACGTTGGAATTGAGCTATTTGTCATGGATGATGGATGGTTTGGAGAAAGAAATGATGATAAGCGTTCCTTAGGAGACTGGGAAGTGAATAAGAAAAAGCTTCCAGGTGGCCTTAAATCAATAGCAACTGATATTAAAAAACTTGGAATGGACTTTGGAATATGGGTTGAGCCTGAGATGGTGAATGTAGACAGTAATCTATATAGAAAACATCCAGAGTGGGCTATGGATATTCCAGGGAAAATGCACTCTGAAGGAAGAAATCAGAGATTACTTGATTTATGCAATAAGGATGTGCAGGACTATGTAATTGAGTCTATGACAAATGTATTTAGTAGTGCAGATATATCATACGTTAAGTGGGATATGAATCGTATTATTTCTGACTATTATAGTAAGACTCTTGATAAAAACAGACAGGGCGAAGTGGCTCATCGATATATGCTCGGATTATATAGATGTATGGACGAGCTGACAAAACGCTTCCCGAACATCTTATTTGAGGGTTGTTCATCGGGTGGAAATCGTTTTGATTTAGGTATTTTGTGCTATTTCCCACAGATATGGGCAAGTGATAACACAGATGCTATTAGCAGGGTAGACATTCAGAACGGATACAGCTATGGATATCCGCAGTCAACTGTTGCAGCTCATGTATCTTCTGTCCCAAATCATCAGACACTACGCAGAACACCACTTGATACAAGATTTAACGTGGCAAGCTTTGGGCTTCTTGGGTATGAATGTAATTTATGCGATATGAAGAAAGAAGAAAAGCTTGAGATTGCTATGCAGACTTCCCTATATAAAAAATGGAGATCTGTGTTACAATATGGTTCCTTTTATAGAGTTGATGATGCAGGTGATGTATCAGATAGTATAAATAATACCCAGTGGATTATTGTATCAAAGGATAAGAAAAAGGCAGTGGGAATGTATCTTCAGAAGCTTGTTAAGGCAAACTGGCAGCATACATCTTTTAGAGCCAGAGGGCTAAATGAAGATATGTTATATAATTTCTACAGCCTTGATACAAAAATTAATATAAAAATGTTTGGGGACTTAATTAACACAATTGCTCCAATCCATATAAAGCAGGATTCATTAGTGCATAATACAATTGCTAAATTTAAGAAGATGAATACAGCTAAAGAAAGCCATAAGATGTATGGTGATGCGCTTATGAATGCAGGGGTTAAGTTAAAGCAGAGATTTAGTGGTACAGGATATAACGATGATGTACGTTATTTCCAGGATTTTAGCTCTGAGCTTTACTTTATAGAGGAAGCTACAACTATAGAATAATGCTATTTCTTTATGAGAAGATTGTAGAGAGTAGGGCTTAGGTGATACTCAGATATTAGATTCTCAACTTCATTAAGTAGTTTTTCCTTATGTTCTGCTGGGATTTTTGATTTTACGGCACGAATTAACAGGTTTTTAGGAGTGTGTGTAAAGTCAATAAACTCAAGAATCTGTGTTTTATATCCAGAATATTCAAGAAGATTACCACGAATCGCATCTGTCATAATAGATGCGGTTCTTTCTTTTAATAAGCCATATCTTGTGAGAATAGAAAAATCATCGCTTTCAATTTGGGAATTGAGCTCATGCTGACAACATGGAACAGAAATGATTATTTTAGTGTTCCATCTAATAGCATGGTAAAGGGCATAATCAGTTGCAGTATCGCAGGCGTGAAGTGTAATAACCATGTCTACAGGTTCATTGCTTTCGTATACAGCAACATCGCCAACTTTAAATGATAGCTTATCATATCCGTACTGTTTTGCAGTTTTCTGGCATTTTGCAATAACATCCTCTTTTAAATCAAGTCCCGTCATTGTTACATCAATGCCCTTAACAAATGTTAGATAATAATATACAACAAATGTTAAGTATGACTTTCCACAACCGAAGTCAACTATATTGAGTTTATTTAGGTTTGCTTTATCAATGGCTTCATCGATAAACTGAAGGAATTTGTTTATCTGGCGGTATTTATCGTACATAGAATTTATGATTTTACCGTCTTTTGTGAAAACTCCCATATCAACTAAAGGAGGGATAATAGTACCTTCTTCAAGATAATAGGATTTCTGCCTGTTGTTAGTGCTTTTAGCTTTAACTGCAGTAGATGCCTTTGATTTATTAAAGAAGACCTTTCCTTTTTTTGATATTTTTATAGAGTATTCCAAAGTATCATCCCATGCATTTAACTGCTTGAACCCATTTTCCATACATTCATAGCAAAATAGGGCAAGCTGGCTATCTTTCATATTTTCATGAAATGCCTGAGTTTCTGTAAATTTTTCAGCCTGATATCCGCATTCCTGCTTTGAAATGACAATTTTTTTAAACTTAGTATCCTTTGGATTACTAAGTACGACTTTAATTATATTTTCTGTAAATAGTTCTTTTATTAATACGTCTAATTCTTTTTCCATTGGTTAAGTGTTTCTTTTCTGATTACTGTTAGTATGTATAAATATCATATCTGATGGCTTTTCCATCAAGAGTATAGGTTGGCGTTCTATCTGCAAGAAATGGCGCTTTTAATGGCCTCTTTACCACGATTTTTGATGGACCTGCTTTTATAGCTGCATCAAATAGAGCGTGTTCTTCAGAACATGGTGCTTCCATTTTCTGGATAAGCTGAAGTTTTTTGTTTATAAGACCACTTTTTTGCCTTCCAGGAAACATTGGGTCAAGATAGATTACATCTACAGGATCTAATCTTGCATTAAGGATATCTACACTGTCTCCCTCAACAACGTGCATCCTGCTTGCAATATCTTTTAATATCGGGTGTTTTTTTGCCCGTCGCAGAGCATCCTTTAAAAGAAGAGCAATAACAGGATTCTGTTCGTGAAGGGTCACATCATAGCCATTTGCCGCTATTAGAAATGCATCTTCGCCCATGCCGGCAGTGGCATCTATTGCTTTTAAGCCTATTTCATCGGTTTTAGTGGCTTTTGCTAACATCTCATGAAGGAGTCTGCCTTCAGTAACTCTTCGAATCATTCCTTCAAAGTCACCCTGATAGGTAAGCTTATAGCCCGATAATGAAACACCCTTTGAATCAAATATTACAGTAAGCTCTGGGCCTTCTTTATCAAGAATTGGAGACCCTGTCTTGTTTGCAAATGATTCAGCGAGGGCTTTGTCGCCGCCTTTTTTAATTAAAATAGATATTTGTTGCATAAAAAGTGTTAAAACTAAATTTAATTTATTGATAAAATACTGTATTTTAGCTACATTTTCAGGGATTTCAAATACTCCTTCTGTTCTGGAGTAATCCTAAAACTTTCTCTTGCCTTTTGGATTGTTTTATTATGAGTCCACTTATCAAAGCACTTATTTTCTATATATGGAATAGTAGCATCCCACTGCTTTGCAAGTGCTGTGGCAAATAACCATGCGTTCATCATATTTACATAGTATTCAATAGAACGTACCTTTACGGCTATGTCTAATAATTCTTTCCTAAAATCATCATCAAGAAAGAAATTCATAATCATTTCAAGCCCGAATCTGATTCTGTATGTCTTTGCAGGATCATTCCATTCATCTTCGGTGCCAATCCATCTTATTATATGAGGGATAACTTCATCGAGATGTTTCTTAAATGAAACGGGTCTCATAGTGTCGCAGGTTGCCCAGTTATTTACATATGGAAGAAATTCATCAAGCATTTCTATAGTTTTATCAAAATCTTTGCAGCTCATAAGGATGTTTCCATGAATGTTATTCTCCTCATAGTATTCGTGAGGAAGAGTATTCATAAACTCATCTACATCGTGGTTTTTAATTAGATCCTTAACAAAGGCCTTTAGGGCAGGTGTTCTTACACCAATTATTTCTTCAGGTTTAACTGTAGGACATAGGTTTGATTGAAACTCTTTGTATTTTAAATCCTGAAGCTTAAATAACTGTTCTTTTATATATGTATTAATGTTTTCCGACATATTAGTCTCCTAAATTCATTCCAATATAAGAGATTATAGCATTTCTGATACTAATTCACAAAAAATGATATGCAGTATTGTCTGATTAAGACACAATTAACAATATTAAAAAATAACTAAAAAAATTTAACTAAATATATTGACATAGTTTTGTTATGTGCTATTATAACTTCAATATATTTAGTTAAATATATTTAGGTAATTGATATAACATTTAAGAAAGAAAAGGTGAATAAAATGTTTGAAAAAGTAAAAGCTATCGTAGTAGAAACAATTAACTGTAATCCAGATGATGTTAAGCTTGAGTCATTACTTCAGGAAGATCTTGAGATGGACAGCCTTGACGCAGTTCAGCTTAACATGAGCATTGAAGAAGAACTTGGAATCGCTATTCCAGATGAAGTACTTACTGAGCTTAAGAGCATTAAAGATATCGTTGAATATTTAGAGAACAATGGACAATAAGAAAATTAACCCATTAAGCGTATTTAGAAATATACGCCAGAGAAAATTTGTAAAAGAAATAAATCTTGAAGAAGGTTTTTCTGCTAAAAACAGAATCTACTATATAGTAGATAAAGGTAGTTTTGTTGAAACAAATAAAAAACTCAAATCTGCAAATCCTTTAGATTTTCCAGATTATGAGGAAAAATACAAAAATACTGTAAAGAAAACTAACATGAATGAGGCTGTTATCACAGGTATTGCAAGCATTGAAGGAATGAAATGTGTAATTGCAGTAATGGATAAGCGTTTCTTCATGGCAAGTATGGGCAGAATTGTTGGAGAAAAAGTAACAGCAGCTATTGAACTTGCTGAAAGAAAAAATCTTCCTCTTATTATTTACTGCGCAAGCGGTGGAGCAAGAATGCAGGAAGGAATCTTTTCTCTAATGCAGATGGCAAAGACTAGTGCTGCAATAGAAAGATTTAGTTCTAAAGGTGGTCTTTATATCTCAGTTCTAACTAATCCAACTACTGGAGGAGTTACAGCGAGCTTTGCATCTTTAGCAGATATTACGCTTGCTGAACCAAAGGCATTAATTGGATTTGCAGGACCTAGAGTTATTGAGCAGACAATTGGTAAAAAGCTTCCTGAAGGCTTCCAGACAGCTGAGTATTTAAAAGAGCATGGTTTCATAGATGAAATAGTGCCTGTTAAAAATCAAAGAGAAGTACTTGGAAGACTTTTAAAACTTCATGCAAAAGATTTTACACCAGTAAAGAAAGCTAAGCATATTGCCGGATTTGCTGGAAGAAGTGCAAAGAAAGCACTAGGAGTTTTTGGCTAATGGAAAATGTAGTAAACGCATCAAATAGAGTCAGACTCGCAAGATTTGCGGGAAGACCATCATCAGAAGATTATATAAATGCATTATTTACAGATTTTGTAGAGCTTCATGGTGATAGACTTTCAAAAGATGATAAGTCAATAATCGGTGGTGTAGGAATGTTTCATAACATTCCGGTTACTGTAATTGGACAAAGAAAAGGTCATACACCAGAGGAAAGTGTAGATGTTAACTTTGGTATGACTAATCCAGAAGGATATAGAAAAGCCCTTCGCTTAATGAAACAGGCGGAAAAGTTTAACAGACCAATAATTACTTTTGTTGATACTCCTGGAGCATATCCTGGAGTAGAAGCAGAAGAACATGGTCAGGGTGAAGCTATTGCAAGAAACCTTGCTGTAATGAGTGATTTAAAGGTTCCTATTATTTCTATAATAATTGGACAGGGAAACAGCGGTGGAGCTCTTGGAATATGTGTTGCAGACGAAATCTGGATGCTTGAAAATTCAGTATTTTCAATACTTTCACCAGAAGGATTTGCTTCAATACTCTGGAAGGATTCTTCAAGAAGAGATGAAGCTTGTGATCTTATGAAGCTTACAGCTGATGATTTGTACAGATATAAGATTATTGAGGGTGTAATAGAAGAGCCTGAAGGCGGTGCTCACACCGATCCAGAAGAGATGTTCAGAAAAGTTGATGAAATGATTCTTGATAGAATTCATGCATTAATGATTATGCCAGTGGACACTCTCGTAAAGAAAAGATACAAGAAATATAGGGTAATGTAATGAATGGATTAAAGATTGTTGGTCTTGGTCATTTCGTTCCAGAGAATGTTTATACAAATGATGAAATAAGTAAAAACATTGAAACGGATGACGAATGGATTAGAACAAGAACTGGAATTGAAGAAAGAAGATTTGTAGGTAATGATGAAACAAATTATTCTCTTGCTGTAAAAGCAGCAGATATGGCTATTAAAAATGCCGGAGTTTCAAAGGACGATATTTCATACATCATTACATGTACATTTAGCGCAGATTTTCCTGTACCTTCAATAGCATGTATGGTGCAAAGCGAACTAGAAATTGGAGATTCATGTACCTGCTTTGATATAAATGCAGCATGTTCTGGATTTTTATATGGACTTCATACAGTAAGAGGCTTACTTTTACAGGAAAAGGATAAAAATAAGTATGGTCTTGTAATAGGAAGTGAAGTAATATCTAGACATCTTGATATGAATGATAGAGAAACCTGCATACTCTTTGGTGATGGTGCCGGGGCAGCAGTAGTAAAGCTTGAAGAAAACTATCTCTACGAATTTACATCAGGATCAAAAGGTAACTATGAGGTGCTTCATGTTGGCGCCTTAAATGAGGATAAACAGTACGTTGGCATGAAGGGAAAAGATGTATTTAAGTTTGCAGTAACAACTATTCCAAAGTGTATAAATAACGTACTTAATGAAAGCAACTTATCAATAGATGATATTGATTATGTTGTATGTCATCAGGCAAATAAAAGAATTATTGAAGCTGTAATGACAAAATATAAACAGCCTGCAGAGAAATTTCCAATGAACATTATGAAATATGGAAATACTTCAGCAGCCAGCATTCCAATTATGCTTTCTGAAATGAATGAAAAGGGAATGTTCAAGAAAGGACAGAAAGTAATACTTGTAGGATTTGGCGCAGGACTGACATGGGCAGCTAATTTAATTGAAATCTAAACGTGGGAGACAAAATGAGAATTAATGAATTATTTAAAATAGAATATCCAATAATACAGGGCGGAATGGCAAATATCGCAACAGGTGAGTTTGCGGCAGCTGTATCAAATGCAGGTGGTCTTGGACTTATTGGTGCTGGTGGAATGACAGCTGAAATTTTAAGAGAGAATATTCGTAAGTGTAAAGCTCTCACGGATAAGCCATTTGGTGTAAATATCATGCTTATGAATCCAGAAGCAGATAAAATGGCAGAAGTAGTTGTTGAAGAAGGTGTAAAAATAGTTACAACAGGAGCTGGTTTTCCATCAAAGTATATTCCATCATGGAAAGAAGCAGGAATATTTATTATGCCAGTTGTTTCTTCAACTATTGTTGCAAAGAAAATGGAAAAAGAAGGCGCTGACGCTGTAATAGCAGAAGGCGGAGAAAGTGGTGGCCATGTTGGTGAAATGACAACTATGGCACTTGTTCCACAGGTTGTAGATGCTGTTTCTATCCCAGTTATTGCAGCAGGTGGTATTGCAGACGGAAGACAGCTTGCAGCTGCATTTGCTCTTGGCGCATGTGGCGTTCAGGTTGGTACAGTACTTCTTGCATCAAATGAGTGCCCAATTCATGAAAACTATAAAGCAGCTGTTCTTAAGGCAAAGGATAACGACACAATCGTTACAGGTCGTATAGCTGGAACACCTGTTAGAATTCTTAAAAATTCAATGGCTAGAGAATATGTTAAGCTGGAAAAGCAGGGTGCTGATAAGATGGAGCTTGAGAAGTTTACTCTTGGCTCACTTAGAAGAGCGGTTTTTGATGGAGATACACAGACAGGTTCATTAATGGCTGGTCAGGTATGTGGTCAGTTATCTGAAATTAAAAGCATTAAAGAAATCTTTGATGAAATGATGGATACATATAAAAAGACTGTAGAGGGATTAAAATGATAGTTTTTGCTTATGCCGGACAAGGCAGCCAGTATGTAGGAATGGGTCAGGATATATATGATGCCTACAACGAATATAAAGAGAATATCGATAGCTTTTCAGAACTTTCAAACATAGCAGATTTAATGAAGAATGGTCCAGAAGAGGATCTTACACAGACGAAGAACACACAGCCTGCTTTTGCGCTATTTGCTCTTGGCGTAACAGAGACACTTAAGGCAAATGGAATAAAGCCAGACGCTACACTTGGTCTTAGTCTTGGTGAATATGGAGCATTATATGCATCAGGTGTTATTGGAAAAGAGGACTATGTAAATACAGTTGCATACAGAGGCCAGGTAATGCAGGAAGCAGCAGAAGACCTTACATGTAGCATGAGTGCTATTCTTGGACTTGAAGCAGATGCTGTTAATGAAGCAGTTGCAAAGATTACAGATGGTTTTGTAACAGTTGCAAACTACAATTGCCCAGGACAGTATGTAATATGTGGCGATGAAGATGCTGTTGTAAAGGCAGAAGAGCTTCTTAAAGAAGCTGGTGCAAAAAGATGCATCCGCCTTAAAGTAAGTGGACCTTTCCATACAAAGTATATGGAGCCTGCAGCAGTTAAGCTTCGTAAGAGACTTGATGAAATAGAATTAAAAGAAGCTAGTATTCCAGTTGCAATGAATGTAACAGGCGAGCTTTTATCAAAAGATGATGATATAAGAGCACTTCTTGAAAAGCAGATTCAGTCAAGTGTTCATTTTGAAGAGGATATTATTAAAATGCTTGAGCTTGGAGCAGATACTTTTGTTGAAGTGGGCCCAGGTAAAGTCCTTGCAGGATTTATTAAAAAGACTGCAAAGGCAAAAGGTGTTGAAGTTAATGTATATTCCATTGATTCAGTGGATGATATGAAAAAGGTTATAGAGGAGCTTAAATAATGAGCGAAAGAAATGCAGCCATCGTTACAGGCGCATCAAGAGGAATAGGAAAAGCCGTTGCAATTAAACTTGCAGAAAACGGATGTGACGTAGCAATTATTTACAAAGGAAATGAAGCTGCAGCGGAAGAAACAGCAAGCATATGCAGGGAAAAAGGTGTTGATGCTATCTGTATAAAGGCTGATGTATCAGTTTCAGCTGATTGTAAGATGGTTGTAAAAAGCGTAAAGGAAGCTTTTTCAAAGGTTGACATCTTAGTAAATAACGCAGGTATTACAAGAGATAATCTTCTTATAAAGATGAGCGATGAAGAGTTTGATCAGGTTATTAATGCAAACCTCAAAGGAACTTTCTACATGATGAGAGAATGTATTCCTATGATGCTTAGATCAAAGGTTAAAAAGATTGTAAATATCAGTAGCGTATCAGGAGTACTTGGTAATCCAGGCCAGGCAAACTATTCAGCAAGTAAGGCTGGTGTAATTGGTCTTACAAAGTCAGCTGCAAGGGAATATGCATCAAAGAAGATATGTGTAAATGCAGTAGCGCCTGGAATGATTGAGACAGATATGACTGGTAGTATGGATGAAAAGGCTAGAGAAGGTGTTGTTTCGTCTATTCCATTTAAGGAAATGGGAAAGGCTGAAGATATAGCAAATGCAGTAGCATTTCTTGCAGGAAATGGTGCAGATTACATTACAGGCCAGGTGCTTTGTGTTGATGGAGGTATGGCAATATGAGAAAAGTAGTTGTAACGGGAATTGGAATGATTACTCCAGTTGGAAATAATACAGCTGATTCATGGGCAGCAGTAAAAGAAGGAAAGTGCGGAATTGCTCCTATTACTCTCTATGATACAGAAGGCAGAAAGGTTAGTCTTGCTGGTGAAGTGAAGAATTATGACCCATCAGAAACAATTGATGCCAAAGAACTTAGAAAGATGGACAGATTTACACAGCTTGCTATGACAGCAGCTGCTGAAGCTGTTAAAGACTGTGGAATTGATTTTGCAAATTCTGACAATGAAAATACAGGTGTTATTGTATCTAGTGGAATTGGTGGTCTTGCAACTATTCAGAGCGAGACAACCAAAGGAAATGAGAAGGGATTTGATAGAATCTCACCATTCTTTATTCCACAGACTATCACTAATATGGCAGCAGGTCAGATTGCAATTAAGTATGGTTTAAAGGGAATGTGTAGCTGTGTAGTTACAGCATGTGCTGGTGGAACTAATGCAGTTGGTGATGCATTCCATAGAATAAGAGATGGATATGAAGACGTAATGCTTTGTGGTGGTGCAGAAAGTAGTATTACAGAGCTTGGAATTGGTGGTTTTACATCAATGAGAGCACTCCATACAGGAACTGATCCACTTAGAGCATCTATTCCATTTGATAAAGAAAGAAGCGGATTTGTAATGGGTGAAGGCGCAGCAATCCTTGTTCTTGAGGAAGAAGAACATGCAATTAAGCGTGGTGCTAAGATTTATGGTGAAGTATTAGGCTATGGTGCTAACTGTGATGCAAATCACATTACAGCTCCTCTTGAAGATGGTTCAGGCGCAGCTAAGTGTATGGAGCTTGCAATTAAAGATGCCGGACTTAATAAAGAAGACATTGGATATATCAATGCTCATGGTACAAGTACACATTTAAATGATGCAGGTGAGACAAAAGCAATCAAACTTGCTTTTGGAGAACATGCAAATAAGCTTATGGTTAGCTCAACAAAGTCTATGACAGGTCATATGCTTGGTGCAGCAGGTGCAGTAGAGGCTGGATTTACAGTTCTTTCTCTTAAAGAAGGATATATTCCTGCAACAATAGGTTATAAAGTACCTGATGAGGAATGTGATCTTGATATTGTTCCAAACGAGGGAAGAAATGTAGAAGTTAAGTATGCGCTTTCAAATTCTCTTGGTTTTGGCGGTCACAACGCTTGCGTTATATTTGGAAGGAGATAATCATGGAGCTTACAAATAAGGAAATTCAGGAAATTCTTCCTCACAGATATCCATTTCTTCTTGTAGACAAAGTTGAAGATATGGAGATTGGCAAATGGGCAAGGGGTATTAAGTGTGTATCTGCTAATGAAATGCAGTTCATGGGACACTTTCCAGGTGAGCCTGTAATGCCAGGAGTATTGATTATAGAGGCTCTTGCACAGGTTGGTGCTATTGCAATTCTTTCAGAGCCTGAAAATAAGGGTAAGCTTGTATTCTTCGGCGGAATTAAGAATGCAAGATTTAAGAAAAAGGTTGTTCCAGGCGATGTTTTAACACTTGAATGTGAATTAACAGACCGTAAAGGCCCAGTTGGCTTTGGTAAAGCAGTAGCAAAAGTGGATGGAAAAATTGCTGCAACAGCCGAATTAATGTTTGCGATAGAAGTTTAGTGTGTTATAGTATTATTTATGTTAGAAGAAGTATTCAGCGAAGTGTATAACAAGTTCAAATTACATTTTTACAAAAAGCTTTTTGAAAGGCTTGATGACAGGGAGACATCTCTTACTACTGTGGAGACTTTCTGCATGGAGACAATCTATGCAATGAAAGAACCGTCAATTAACGAGTTTGCCACATTCCTTGGTATATCTACGCCTAATGCAGCTTATAAGGTTAATAGTCTTGTAAAGAAGGGCTATGTTGAGAAAATCCAATCAGAGGATGATAAGAGAGAATACCATTTAAAACCTACAAAGAAGTATGTTGATTATTATGATATTAGTAATGCATACAGAGCAAGGGTTATGGAAAGAGCTGCAAAGAGATTCACAAAAGCCGAGCTTGATAAGCTTGAGGAAATGCTGAGTATTATTTCTGAAGAACTAATGAAAGAAGTAAACTATAAGCATGATTGAAAAACTTTGTGAATATTTAAAGGGCATTGGCCCAAAGAGATTCGTTGCCATGTTTATTGGCAACGCAATTCTTGCTCTAGGAATCGCCATATTTAAGTATGCTGGACTTGGAAATGATCCGTTTACTGCTATGGCGTTTGCCACATCTGATTTTGTGGGGGTTCCATACCCTCCTTTTCTTATTTGTATAAATATCGTATTTTTCACTATTGAATTTATATTTGGAAGAAAATATATCGGCGTAGGTACTATTGTAAATGCTGTACTTTTAGGATATATGGTTGATTTCTTCTATAAAATTATGGAGGCCTTCTCGCTTCCACCAAGTGCATTTATAGTTCAGCTTCCTGTAATGATTCTTGGTGTTCTTGTAACAGGTCTTGGGGTTTCATTTTATCAAACATCGGATGCAGGTATTTCCCCATTTGATAGTATGTCAATCATTATGACAGAGCGTATTAAGAAGATTCCATATTTCTGGAACAGAGTATTTACTGATGCATGTTGTGCTCTTGTATGCTTCCTTTGTGGTGGTCTTCTTGGACTTGGTACACTTGTGTGTGCATTCTGCTTAGGCCCTGTTGTTCATTTCTTTAATAAGCATTTTTCAGAAAAAATAATTGGACATAGTGTGGAATAATCATGGTTAACAAATACCCATATTTATACGAAACACATTTACATACAAACGTTGCTTCAGCTTGCGGACAGGCAACTCCTGAGGAAATGGCTATAGCCTGTAAGGAGTATGGATATACAGGAATTATCGTAACTGATCATAACTGGGGCGGTAATACATGTGTTGATAAGAGCCTTTCATGGGAGGAACACATAGATAAATACTGTTTAAGCTATGAAAGAGCAAAAGCTAAGGGTGATGAAATAGGTCTTCAGGTTTTCTTTGGACTTGAAGCTGGTTTTGATGCAACAGAGTTTCTTATTTATGGTCTTACAAAGGACTATCTTAAAGCACATCCTGAATATAGAAATGCCACAGTAGAAGAACAGTATGAAATAGTACATAATGGCGGTGGTATAGTAATACATGCCCATCCATATAGGGAAGAGTTTTATATTCCTGAAATTCGTTTGTTCCCAGATTATATTGACGGGGTTGAAGGTGTTAATGCGACTCATGTATCACCTCTTGGAAAAGCACAGGGGAAAAATGGTATTTTTGATGAGAGAGCAAGAAAGTATGCAAAAGATTTAGGCCTTCCAATGACTGCCGGTTCTGATATACATTCTACTGTTTTATTTGGTGGAGGAATCAGAACAAAGAAAAAGCTCAGTGATATTAATGATTTCACCAAGCTTATTCTATCTGGAAAAGATTATATATTATGGGATGGGGAAAAAGCCTATCCACCAATGTAAAATCGTCGTTTTAATTCCTGCTTTACTCTTGATCCGCCAAGGATAACTACTCCAAGTAGAGTAATAAATACAATAATTGCGGCAAGATGAGCAACTCTATAATCAGTTACTATTCCTCTAAGGTACAGAATTGGAGGAATAAGAGAAATCAAAAATAATCCACCAATTAAAAGTGTATAGCTCTGAAAGTTTCTACGGTTAATAAGCATGAGTAGAAGCAGAACCGCATCTACGGTAATTATTGTTGCTGGAAATACGTAGTTTATTGACCATCTCTTAAATCCACATAAATAATCAATAAATACTACAAGAATGACTCCTGCCATTACGCCACCAAAGGTTCTTAGCCTGTAGCCTGCACCTTCTTTAGTGAATAAATAAATCAGCCATAAAGCAAATAATAAAGACATAGCTACAATAAGGCTCCACTTGAAAGAAAAGTCGGTATGGTAGTTTACTTGTACGCATATAATAACTGAAACAATAGAAAGAAACAGAAGAACTCTGAAAATAATATTAATCGCTTTTGTTCTCTTAAAAACGTTAGGATATGTCATTTCACCAACGTCAGTTCCTTCTAGTACGCCACCACATAAAGGGCATGAACTAGTCATATCTTTAATTTTCAAATTGCAAAAGTTGCATTTTCTCATTAATTAAATACTCCATTTGTCTCGATTGTTATATCAAGGCCATCAGATGCCATCTGCTTAAATACGCGTCTTGGAATAGCTGTATCCTGCCAGGAAGTAGTAAATGTATAACATATGGTATCTTTATAACTTGCAATTGTTCCTTTAAGCTCCTGGCCTTTTGAAAGGGCAAGAGATGCGCTGAACATTTTTATGTATGGCTCATATTCTTTTTGTACAGCGATATTTCCAATGTTAGTAATAGTTGTAGTATTTGCAAGAGCAGACTTAGTATAGACAAGCTTAATTGCTATGTTTTTAAGGAAAAGCGGAACAGCTCTTGCCATAATATTCTGCTCGTTTGATACATTGTAAGAGAAAATATCTTCAAGATGCTCTTTATTAATCTGAGAGCGAAGGCTTTCTCTTGTTAATTTAACTATTTCATCAAATGTATATTCTGATTTTTCGGGATAGAATTCAGCTGATACTACAACAAAGAAGTTTTTAGTAGTAATTGAATCAAAGTATGGTCTTAAATTAACTGGAACGGCAACTCTGATTGGCTTATCCTTGCTGATTTTCCCTTTGTATTCACGATAAGCTGCATAAATAAAGCAGGCAACGATATATTCGTTAATACTACATTCGTATTTTCCCTTACAAACTGATTTGATTTCAGGAATATTAATGTATCCATGAATAACACCAAAACCATTTTGAGGAATACGTTCTCCTTTAATAAGAAAGGCACGTTTAATCTTGTACACGTCTTTAGCACTTCCCTTATAGTTAGAAATAAAGCTGTCTTCACGGTTAAGTGATGTTTCAGCACTTAAGTTATCTCCAAGAGAATCACGTAGATCGTTATATTTTAATCGAAGATACTGATATGTAAGCTCTTTAAGGAATGTAATTCCGCCCATACCATCTGTAAGTACGTGGAACACCTCAAGATTTATCCTGTTTTTATAGTAAGTAACTCTAAATAAATAACTGTTGTTACGGCTTGCGTGAATAAAACGGCAAGGATAGTTTATTTCTTCTCTTACTTTAGGTGCTTTCTTGCCATTTTCCTCAAAATAGTACCAGAAAATACCATTACGGAGTCTTAAGTTGAATCCAGGAATCTTTGGCGTAACAATATCAAGAGCCTGCTGAAGAAGTGATTTATCAATATCTTCAGACAATGTCACGCTAATTCGATATGTATTTGTAAGGTTTTCACCTGCAATAACTGGGAAAAGATTAGCTGTATTATCAAGCTTGTCCCATTTGATATATTTATTAGCCATGAAAATATTATAGCATAAAACCGAGGGCATTTCATTGAAATACATTACTTAGGCCATTCATTTGTCCTAAAACAGTGTTTTGTGCTAAAATTTTATTAGTTTATTTATGGAGTTATTATGTTAGAAACAGTAATACTTGATATTCATTCTATTAATGATGGGGATTGTTTAGAAAACTTCATAGAGAATACAGACTATAATGTGGCTATAGAGCTTACTCCTGAGTTTAAAAGGAATGAACACTCAATACTCATTACGGATTCAAGAGAAAAGGCTGATATTGCAAAAAACTATGGCATTGGTATTGCACTTTATATTAATGAATTCAGCCATTCATCAGATTTTCCAGATGCTTTATACTGCATAGAATCACTATGCGATTTAAGTGATATTTCTCTTGAGAGAATGTATCTTAGAACAAAAAATCTCCCCTGGACTATTTTTGAAACTAAAAGATGTATTGTAAAAGAAATAACTCTTGAAGATATAGACGATTTATATAGAATTTATGCTAATTCTGAGACGAAAAAGTATATTGAAGATCTATATCCAGAAAAGGAAGATGAGATTATTTTTACAAAGGAATACATAGCTCACCAGTATAGATTCTATGAATATGGAATGTGGGTGGTATTTGATAAAAATACAGGCCGATTAATAGGCCGTGCAGGACTTTCTGACAGGGATGGCTTTGATAGAACCGAAATAGGTTTTATTTTTGATAAATCATTATGGGGACAAGGATATGCCTATGAGGTATGCAGTGGCATTCTTGAGTATGCAAAGGATTATTTGTACTTGGATGAAATTATTTCCTTTACAATGAGGGAAAATACTAGAGCAAGAAAGCTATTAGAAAGACTTGGCTTTATATGTGAAGGTATTCAGAATATTAACCTTGGACCATTTCTTTTATATAGAAAGAGTTTAAGATAAAAATAGCCCTGACACTCCATTTGGAAGTCAGGGCTTTTTCTATGTGAAATAATTATTCTTCAAATTTATAGTTCTTAATGAATTCTACAAACTGAGCTCTTGGAATAGGTTTTGAGAAATAGAATCCCTGTACATAATCAATTTCAAGCGCTTCAAACTGTTCAAGTTTTTCTTTTGTTTCGACTCCTTCAATAACCATTTTTAGATTCATTTTCTTTATCATATCAACAGTGTTATGAAGAACAAGTAATAACTGTGGGTTATTCTCTGTAAATGTAAATGCTCTATCTAACTTAACTATATGAAGTGGAAGAGATGCAACTCTTATCATGTTAGAGTAACCTGTTCCAAAGTCGTCAAGTGAAAGAGAAATACCAGCTTCTGTAAGAGCTGCAATGTTCTTATCAATTGTATCCTGAGAATATTCTGCAGCTGTTTCAGTGATTTCAAGATTAATCTGACGAGTAAGAACACCATAATGATTCATAGTCGATATAATCTTTTCTGCTAAGTCAGGCTGCATACACTGTACTACAGAAAGGTTTACTTCTATGTAGTCGATTCCAGTTTCTTTAAAATCATCACTTGCAATGAATTTACATACTTCTTCAAAAACTATATCGTCGATTTTATTTATAAGACCGTTTTCTTCTGCAAGAGGAATAAATAAGTCTGGTCTGATAAAGCCATATTTTTCAGTATTAAGTCGTATAAGAGCCTCACATGAATTAAATCTCTTATGTTTTGTTGAATATATTGGCTGATAATAAACTTCAAAACGTTTATTTCTAATTGCATCATCAAGTATAGTATCAATATTTGCAATAATACTGTAGTTTGTTGATTTAACAATATCTGATGCATATATTACTTCGTCAGGATTTTTGAATTTATAGCTATCCTGTTCAAATGCCATTAATTCTTCGTAAACAGAGAAGTCTTCTGGAATATTAATAATACAAAGATTTGTTGGCAAAGATATTGATACACCATCTAAATTATATTCATCAGGAACGTTCTCTTTAATTAGATTAAAAAATGCATCAGAACGATTAAAATCAATTTCACTTAAAAGAATTGAAAAACGGCCGTTACCCATATAGAATAACTCGGCATTATCAAGGTCTATAACTCCAGCAGCATGTATGATTTTCTGCGAAACAAAGCCTAGAAGCTTTGATATCTGTTCATAGCTAATGAACGATGAAAGAAGCTGGAAGTTTGTAATAGTGAAAAATGCCAGCCTAACTTTGTTGTGATTTAAGCATGAAAGACGTACGGCCTTTGTAAATACAGATTTTTTAAATAGTCCAGTTACTGGATCGTGCATAGTATCAGGTCTTTGAATGGTAAGCATGATAAATAGCAGACTTAAAACAGATGATAACATTTCGACTAAAAGCTCATCATAGATTAACTGGGCAGCAAGGGCTGCAATCTGTAAAGGAATTATTAATAGTAAAGGGATAATGTCTTTAAATGTAATTTGCTTATAGTATCTTAATGCATAAATTAAATAGAAAACTATATAAAAAGTAGCGCAAATATACAGTAAGAAGAATAAAGGCCCTCTTGTGTAGTGAGAATTACTGTCTATATAGAAGGCAAGGTGAGTAATAGGAGACGACAAAATGAGAAGTACAGCTATTACATAAGGAATTAACCAAGTAGAATAAATGAAACGGCGTCTCTTAAACAGTGCCCAGGTATCTGTTAGTGTAACTAAATAGAAAATATACATAACTGGGATAAGATTTCTTAACACAAGATATCCTATGTTCATAAGATATCCAAGAAGAATGCTTGATCCCTGTCTATTATCAAGAAGAACTGTACAGATATCGTACATTGTCGTATATAGAGCCGTAAGCACTAAAAGAAGAAACGCCTGATTTGTTCTTCCATTTGTTATTTTTTTAATTGCCAGTGATATCACCATGAGGAGTAACACAATTAAGGCAACGTAATCAAAATAAAGAATTTTTACCATAAATGAAATCCCTTTTCCATACTAGTTTTATTATCGCATTTTTGATTACAGCATGCAATTGTAAATTAACATAAAGTATGAGATAATCTACTATGTAGTAGTATTTTGGGGTGATTATACGATGGCAGAAGAAATATATTACAATCTATCAGCAATATTCTTACTCATAATCATTACAGCATCTCTTTTGTATAGAAAGATGACAAAGGGCAGAAGTAATGTGATGTACCTTTATCTCATTCTTTTTACAATTGCTGCTTCAGTTCTTAATACAGCAGAACTTTTGATTGATGGTGATCCTTCTTATTCAGCCAACCTTAAGCTTGTACTACTAATTGCATACTACATATGTAGAAACCTATCTTTTGGTGCATATGGACTTTTCGTTATATCAATATGTGATGTGTGGCATAAACTTGCAGATGGTATCACTAAATATCTTTTGTTTGTACCTGTAATTATCACATCCATTCTTGCACTTAGTTCTTTGTTTTTAGATTACGCTTTCTATATAGATAAACAGGGATATTTTGTAAGAGGTGAAGGTATACTTATATTTTATTTCTGTAATACGATATATGGAATTTGCGCATTTGTAGCAGCTGGACTATATAGAAAAAATATTGGCATTAAAAAAACTGTGGCGCTTCTTTCGTGTGCTGTTGCAGCTTTATTTTCATATGTGTTTGGACTTGCAGTCCCATATTATCATTTTGATTTGTTAGCTTATACATTAGGTATTATCTTTATTATTCTTTTAGTTCTTAACCCTGAATCAAGATATGATTCTCAATCTGATTTAATCAGATATGAGGCTTATATTGAGGATGTTAAGAAATCATTTGTTTCACAAAAGCCTTTAGTTGTAATTCAAATAAATGTAAATAACTACCCACAGATGGCAAAAATGCTTAGCTATGACAGATTGTCACGACTTATTAAAAAGCTTAGTTCAAGACTTTCATTAATGGCGGGAAGACTTAATTTGTCATGTGAGCTTTATTACATTAAGGAAGGAAGATTCAGAGTAATATTAAATCCAGATTCTTTCTATGAAGTAGATAAGGCATCAAGAGTATTCAACAACATTTTTAATGAGCAGACATCTCTTGATGAATTTAAGATTGAGCTTAACAGTACTGTATGTATTTCTCGATGCCCAGAAGATTTTGACAGCTTTGATACTCTTTATGACTTTGAAGACACTTTGTTCTCCTACGAAAACAGTGGTGAGGTTATAAGAGCAGAGGATTTAATAAAGGATTATGATGTAGGTCTTGCAAGACATCTTGATGAAATAATAGAGAATGCACTCAATAATAATAAGTTCGAAGTGTATTATCAGCCTATTTATAATTCTCAGGATCATTGTTTTGATTCAGCAGAGGCGCTACTTAGACTTAGAGATGATACCTATGGTGTTATTGATCCATCTGTATTTATTCCTGCAGCAGAAAAGACAGGTTCAATTGATAAAATTGGAGATTATGTACTTAATGAAGTATGTAAGTTTATTAGTAGTTCAGACTTCAAGCATCTAAATCTTAAGAATATTGAGATTAATGTATCGGTAATTCAGTGTCTTAATAAATCATTCTTTGATAAGACAGTTGCTATTCTTAATAAATATTCTGTAAAGCCTGAACAGCTTATATTTGAAATTAAAGAGTCCGTTGCGACAGAGTCATCACAGAAGATATTCTTTGATAACGTATTCAGATTTGCAATGTATGGTATTGGTGTTGCTCTTGATGAGTTTGGAACAGGATATTCTAATATAGCAACAATTACAGCATTACCTTTATGTGAAATAAAGTTCGACAGAACATTTGTTAATACAGGAAATAACGATAAGCTTGAAGTTGTTTTAAGAAATACGTTAGATATGGTGCGTTCTTTAGATAAGAAGATAGTTATAGAAGGCGTTGAAGATATTGATACTGCCAGAAAGTTTGAGTTTCTTGGTTGTAACTATATGCAGGGATTTTATTTCTCAGAGCCTATTCCAAAGGATGAGCTTGTCTGGTTCTTAAATGGCAGATAACAGGTGGGAAAATGCTTTACGATAAAGATATAAGAGAACCGTTATTTGAATATTTAGAATCTAATTTTGGGAAAATCCGCATAATTGAAGAAAAGCAGATGGGAAAATCTAGGGCTGATGTAGTTATGGTCCGAGATGGAAGTATAACTGGAATTGAAATAAAGTCAGATGCTGATACGTATCAGAGACTTGAAAGACAGATTCAGGATTATAACAGACACTTTGATTTTAATTATGTAGTTGTTGGTTCATCCCATGCTATGCACATAGAAGAACATGTCCCAGACTGGTGGGGTATTATTACAGTGGATGAAGGCGATGATGCAAAAGAATCCGCTGATTTTTATTTATTGAGGAATGCAAAGGAAAATCCCACAGTACATCATGTGTATTTTAGAAAAAGACAAATTGCATTCTTATGGCGTATGGAACTTGCTCATATTCAAGAACTCCATGAAATGCCGAAATACAGCGGAAAAAGCAAGAAGTTTATTCAGGATTTAATATTTGAAAAGGTTCCAGAGGACATTTTAAAGCGACAGATTACTGATGAACTATTTGAGCGTGATTATAACACTATAGCAGATAGGATAACGGAGTATAGAGAGGCCCACAGTCCTAAAAAGAAAAGGAGAAAAAGAAAGCCAAGAGTTCATGTATAGGCTTTTTTAATGATATGTACACATTTGATTCAAAAGTTAGATATTCAGAAACAGATACAGAAGGTAAACTATCAGTTAAAGCTCTTGTAAATTACTTGCAGGATTGCTCTACGTTTCAGTCTTCAGAAATTGGATATGGAGTAGATTATTTGTTCCCAAGGGGACTTGCCTGGGTAGTAAGCTTCTGGCAGATAGATATTATAAAATATCCAAGACTATGCGATAAGATTACAATAGGTACGATGCCTTATATGTTTAAGGGTTTTATAGGTTATCGTAATTTCTATATGAAGGATGAAAAGGATGAGTATCTTGTTAAGGCCACAAGTATATGGACATTACTTGATATGACTACAGGACGACCAACAAGACCTACTGAAGAACATGTTAAGGCTTATCCAGTAGAAGAAAAGCTTGATATGGAATATCTCTCAAGAAAGATAGCTATCCCTGAAAAATTAAGACGCTGCGAGGACATAGAGATAAAGAAGTATCATCTTGATACAAATCAGCATGTAAATAATGGCCAGTTCATTGCAATGGCAACAGATCAGCTTGAGAACGAAAGAGACGTAACAAGAATCAGAGTAGAGTATAAAAGACAGGCACATTTAGGTGATATATTAATTCCATATATTGGAGATATAGATGATGGAAGATGCGTTGTAGTATTAAAGAATACTGATAATGAAGATGTATGTGTAGTAGAGTTATGAATAAAAAACAAGCGATATTAAATCTTGGCTTATCTGCAGTGGCTATTTTGGCGACTGATACATGTGTAAAGGCATATGTAGAGAAAAGCCTGAAAGAATCAGAAAAAATAGAATTGTTAAATCGTAATTTAACGATTATTAAGCATCATAATAAGGGTTTACCTATGAATGCATTTGATAAGCATCAGAAAAAGGTTGCCCTTGTATCTTTGATTGCTCTTATACTGGAATCATTTTATGCAGGTAACTCCTTATCTAAAAAGGGAAGCCTATTATCGTCAGTTGCTCATGGTCTTATTATTGGTGGTGCCATTAGTAACACATCTGATCGTATTTTAAGAGGGTACGTAGTTGACTATTTAAGCTTTAAGAAGAGTAAAGCTATCTATAACATTTCTGACTTTGCAATTATTCTTGGTGCAGTGCTTGCAGCCATTGAAGAGTGCAGGGATAACTAGATATTCTTGATACACATTTTTTATTGAATACCCCACATTTTTCTGCTAAAATAGATGAGTATGTTTAAAAGGGATAACTATGCCCTTTTATATGCTTAATAACGAGTTTGGAGTTATATATGACTATTATTGAAAAGATTTTTGGAACTCACTCAGAAAGAGAGTTAAAGCTTATTTATCCTATCGTGGATAAAATCGAAAGTCTTCGTGACAGTATGATGGCTTTATCAGATGCTGAGCTTAGAGATAAAACAAGAGAATACAAGAAGAGATATGCAGATGGAGAGACACTTGATGACCTTCTCCCAGAGGCATATGCAACAGTAAGAGAAGCTGCAAGACGTGTGCTTAACATGGAGCACTACAGAGTACAGATTATTGGTGGTATTATCCTCCATCAGGGACGTATCGCAGAAATGAGAACTGGTGAAGGTAAGACACTTGTATCAACACTTCCAGCATACCTTAATGCTCTTGCAGGTCAGGGTGTTCATGTGGTTACAGTTAACGATTACCTTGCAAAGCGTGATGCTGAGTGGATGGGAAGCATACATGAATTTTTAGGACTTTCAGTTGGTGTTGTATTAAATGAAATGAAATCTGAAGAGAGAAGAGCTGCTTACCTTTGTGATATTACATATGTTACAAATAACGAGCTTGGTTTCGACTATCTTCGTGACAACATGGTTATATATAAGGAACAGCTTGTATTAAGAGACCTTCATTTTGCTATCATCGATGAGGTTGACTCAGTTCTTATTGATGAAGCAAGAACACCTCTTATTATTTCAGGTCAGTCAGGAAAGTCTACAAAGCTTTATGAGGTCTGCGACATACTTGCAAGACAGTTAAAGCGTGGTGAAGACATGGAAGACCTCACAAAGATGGATGCCATTATGGGTATTGAGCGTGAGGAAACTGGTGACTTTATCGTTAATGAAAAAGATAAATTCGTAACGCTTACACAGGAAGGTGTTAAAAAGGTAGAAAGATTCTTCCAGATTGATAACCTTGCTGATCCAGAGAACGTAGAAATCCAGAACAACATTATCCTTGCTCTTCGTGCTCATAACCTTATGTTCAGAGATCAGGATTATGTAGTAAAGGATGATCAGGTTCTTATTGTAGATGAGTTTACAGGACGTATAATGCCAGGTCGTCGTTATTCAGACGGTTTACACCAGGCTATTGAAGCTAAGGAACATGTTAAGGTTAAGAGAGAATCAAAAACTCTTGCAACAATTACATTCCAGAACTTCTTTAATAAATTTGAGAAAAAAGCTGGTATGACAGGTACTGCTCTTACAGAGGAAAAGGAATTCCGTGATATTTATGGAATGGATGTTATTGTTATTCCAACAAATAGACCAGTAGCAAGAATTGACCAGCAGGATGCTGTATATAAGACAAAGAGAGAAAAGCTTCACGCTGTATGTGATGAAGTAGAAGTATCACATGCAAAGGGACAGCCAGTACTTGTTGGTACTATCAACATTGATATGTCAGAGGAAATAAGCGGAATGTTAAAGAGACGTGGAATTCCTCATAAAGTCTTAAATGCTAAATTCCATGAGCTTGAAGCTGAAATTGTAGCAGATGCAGGTTTACATGGTGCAGTTACAATCGCAACTAACATGGCTGGTCGTGGTACTGATATTAAGCTTGATGAAGAGTCAAAGGCAGCAGGCGGACTTAAGATTATTGGTACAGAGCGTCATGAATCAAGACGAATTGATAACCAGTTAAGAGGTCGTTCAGGACGTCAGGGAGATCCAGGTGAATCAAGATTCTATATTTCACTTGAAGATGATCTAATGAGACTCTTTGGCTCTGAAAGACTTATGGATGTGTTCAATGCCCTTGGCGTTCCAGAGAATGAACAGATTGAGCATAAGATGCTTACAAATGCAATCGAAAAGGCTCAGATGAAAATAGAGACAAATAACTTTGGTGTTCGTAAAAACCTTCTTGAATATGATCAGGTTATGAATGAACAGAGAGAAGTTATTTATGCAGAGCGTAGAAGAGTTCTTGATGGCGAAAGCATGAGAGAGACAATCTTCAAAATGGCTACAGACTTTGTTGATAACACAGTAGATATGTGTATCAGCGATGATGTTGATTCATCAGAATGGGATTTAGCAGAGCTTAACCAGCACTTAAGAGCTACAATTCCTGTTGCAGAAATAACAGCTGATAGAGTTAAGGATCTTAGAAAGAATCAGCTTAAGCAGGAAATCAAAGAAGAAGTTGTTAAGTTCTATGAGACAAAAGAAACAGAATTCCCATCACCTGAACATCTTCGTGAAGTTGAGCGAGTTGTACTTCTTAAAACAGTTGATAGAAAGTGGATGGATCATATCGATGATATGGAACAGCTTAAGCAGGGTATTGGCCTTCAGGCTTATGGTCAGAGAGATCCACTTGTTGAATATAAGATGGCTGGATACGATATGTTTAATGCAATGACAGATTCTATTGCAGAAGAGACAGTTCGTATGCTTACTCATATAAGAGTTGAACAGAAGGTTGAGAGAGAAGAAGTTGCCAAGGTTACAGGTACAAATAAGGATGCGGGCGCTTCTGTAAAGGGACCTGTTAAGAGAGAAGAAGTTAAGGTATATCCTAACGATCCATGTCCATGTGGTTCTGGTAAGAAATATAAAAACTGCTGTGGACGTAAGTAATATTTAATATGGTAGAACTTGATAATATAAAAAATGAATTAAGTACATATAAAGAGCCACTTAAGGAACTTGAAGCAGCCCTCGCCATTGAAGACAAGCGTCAGAGAGCAGAGGAGCTTGAGAGAAAGATGGAAGAGCCTGATTTCTGGGATAATGCAGAAGAAGCTCAGAAGCAGTCTAAAGAGCTTAATAGCTGTAAGGCTGCCATTGAATCAGTTGAAGGGCTTAAGCAGCAGTATGAGGATATCGAAACTCTTCTTGAAATGGGATATGAAGAGAACGATCCTGATATGATTCCTGAAATTCAGAACGAGTATGATGAATTTAAGGCAAAGGTTGAAGAGTTAAGACTTAGTACTCTTTTATCAGATGAGTATGATAAGTGTAATGCCATTCTTAAGCTTAATGCAGGTGCAGGTGGAACAGAAAGCTGTGACTGGGCATCAATGCTTCATAGAATGTATACACGTTATGCTGAAAAGAAGGGCTTTAGTGTTGATATGCTTGATTTCCTTGATGGAGATGAAGCTGGACTTAAGTCAGTAACTATTCAGATAAATGGCGAGAATGCCTATGGTTATCTTAAATCAGAGACAGGTGTCCACAGATTAGTTCGTATTTCACCATTTAATGCACAGGGAAAACGTCAGACTTCATTCGTATCATGTGAAGTAATGCCTGATATTGAGGAAGATCTTGATATAGAAATAAATGATGATGATATCCGTATAGATACATACAGATCATCAGGAGCTGGTGGTCAGCATATTAATAAGACAAGTTCAGCTATTAGAATTACTCACTTCCCAACAGGAATTGTAGTTCAGTGTCAGAACGAAAGATCACAGTTCCAGAATAAAGATAAGGCTATGCAGATGCTTAAAGCTAAGCTCTATATGCTTAGAAAAGAAGAGGAAGCTGCTAAGAGAGAAGGCATTAAAGGTGAAGCAAAGAAGATTGACTTTGGTTCACAGATAAGATCTTATGTGCTTCAGCCATACACAATGGTTAAAGACCATAGAACAAATACTGAAGTAGCTCAGGCTGATGCAGTTCTTGATGGTTACCTTGATCCATTTATTAATGCATACCTTAAGTACATTAATCAGTAATTAACCCTGTCATTCAGGATTAAAATAAATTATTCATATATTATATATAGGAAAGGACACTACAATGGTAAATATTGCAGTACTTGGATACGGCACAGTAGGTTCAGGAGTTGTAGAAGTAATTAATACAAACCCTGAAAGTATTAATAAAAAAGCAGGAGAGGAAATAAATGTTAAGTATGTACTCGACTTAAGAGAGTTTCCTGGAAGCCCTATTGAAAAGATTCTTGTTCATGATTTCGAGACAATTCTTAATGATGATGACGTTCAGATCGTAGTTGAGGTAATGGGTGGAGTTGAGCCTGCATACACATTTGTAAAGAAGAGCTTACTTGCAGGTAAGTCAGTCTGCACATCAAATAAAGAGCTTGTTGCAAAGCATGGCCCAGAGCTTTTAGAGATTGCAAGAGATAAGAACATTAACTTCTTATTTGAAGCAAGCGTTGGTGGTGGTATTCCTATAATCAGACCACTTAATTCATCACTTACAGCAGATGAAATAATGGAAATCACAGGTATCTTAAATGGTACAACAAACTTTATTTTATCTAAGATGTCAGACGAGGGCTGGGATTTTGATGAAGCATTAAAGACAGCTCAGGAGCTTGGCTATGCTGAGAGAAATCCTGAAGCTGATATTGAAGGTTTTGATGCATGTAGAAAGATTGCAATTCTTTCATCGCTTGCATTTGGAAATAATGTTGATTTCGAAGAAATTTATACAGAGGGAATTACAAAGATATCTGCCCTTGATGTTGCTTATGCAAAGAAGCTTGGATATGCAATTAAGCTTTTAGCATCAAGTAAAAAGGAAGATGATAACTTCTATGCAATGGTTGCTCCATTCTTTGTAGATAAGTTAAATCCTCTTTATGCAGTAAATGGAGTATTCAATGCTATTTTCGTAAAAGGAAATGTTATTGGAGATGTAATGTTCTACGGAAGTGGAGCAGGTAAGCTTCCAACAGCCAGCGCTGTTGTTTCAGATGTTGTTGATGCTACTAAGCATTTACATAGAAATATTCATTCATATTGGAGTTCAAAGAAGCTTGAACTTACAAGCATGGATGAAGCAAACTTTAAGTACTTTGTACGTATTAATGGAAAGAAAGCAAATAAGCTTAAGGATGTTGAAGACTCATTTGGTAAGGTATTAGAGGTTGTGGAACTTGATGGTGCACCAGATGAATTCGCAGTAATTACTGACTTTACATCAGAGAAGACGTTTAAGGAAAGATCTGCAAAGCTTGATTGTATTATTTCTACTATAAGAGTTAAATAATATTTATCCATTAGAAAGAGGAGAAAGATATGTTAGTAGTGAAAAAATTCGGCGGTACATCAGTTGCCGACAAAGAGAGAATCATGAACGTAGCAAAGCGCTGCATCCGTGATTATCAGTCAGGAAATGACGTTGTCGTTGTTCTTTCTGCTATGGGTAAGCAGACAGATGTTCTTATTGATTTGGCAAAGGACATTAATCCAAAGCCACCAAAGAGAGCAATGGATATGCTTCTTACAACAGGAGAACAGACTTCAGTAGCACTTATGGAAATGGCAATGGCTGCTCTTGGAGTTCCAGCTGTTTCTCTTAATGGTTTCCAGGTTGCAATGCACACAACAAGTGCATATGGTAATGCAAGACTTAAGAGAATTGATACAGAGAGAATTAGACATGAGCTTGACCAGAGAAAGATTGTTATCGTTACTGGTTTCCAGGGTGTAAATAAATATGATGATTACACAACACTTGGACGTGGTGGTTCAGATACAACAGCAGTTGCACTTGCTGCAGCTCTTCATGCAGATGCATGCGAAATCTACACAGACGTTGAAGGTGTTTACACAGCTGATCCTAGATATGTAAAGAACGCAAGAAAGCTTAAAGAGATTACATATGATGAGATGCTTGATCTTGCTACACTTGGTGCAGGAGTATTGCATAACAGATCAGTAGAATTAGCAAAGAAATATGGTGTACAGTTAGTTGTACGTTCAAGTTTATCAGAGGCAGAAGGTACTGTCGTTAAGGAGGATGTAAAAGTGGAAAGAATGCTTGTTAGCGGTGTTGCAGCCGATAAGAATGTTACTAGAGTATCATTAGTAGGTATTAAGGATGAGCCAGGTATGGCATTCAGAGTATTTGATGCTCTTGCAAAGGAAAACATTAACGTTGATATGATTCTTCAGTCAATCGGTCGTGAAGGAACAAAGGATATCACATTTACAGTTCCAAGAGATATGACAGATGAAACATTAAAGGCTATCGACAAGGTTAAGGATTCACTTAAGATCCAGGATGTTACAACAAATACAGCAGTTTCTAAGGTTTCAGTAGTAGGTGCTGGTATGATGTCTAACCCAGGTGTTGCAGCTAAGATGTTTGAATGTCTCTACAACTCACACATCAACATCAACATGATTTCAACATCAGAAATCAGAGTAACAGTACTTATCAACGAAGCTGATACAGAAAAGGCAATGAATGCTGTACATGATATGTTCGAATTAGAGGACTAATATAATGAATATAGTTTGTTTAGACTTAGAAGGCGTATTAGTGCCTGAAATATGGATAGCTTTCGCCGAAGCAACAGGAATTCCAGAACTTAAGAGAACTACAAGAGATGAGCCTGATTATGACAAGCTAATGAAGTTTAGAATTGGAATATTAAAGGAGCATGGTCTTGGACTTAAAGAGATTCAGGATACAATTGCAACAATAGATCCTCTTCCAGGAGCTAAGGAGTTCTTAGATGAATTAAGAGCTACTACACAGACAATCATTTTAAGTGATACATTTTCACAGTTTGCAGGACCTCTTATGAAAAAGCTTGGTATGCCAACAATATTCTGTAATGAGCTTGTTGTTGCAGATAATGGTGAAATAGTTGATTTTAAGATGAGATGTGAGAAATCAAAGCTTACAACAGTTAAGGCACTTCAGTCAATTGGATATGATACAATTTGTGCTGGAGATTCTCATAACGATCTTGGAATGATTCTTAACAGTAAGGCTGGATTTTTATTCAAGAGTACTGATGCAATAAAGGCTGAGTATCCACAGCTTGAGGCATTTGAGGAGTATGAAGATCTCCTTAATGCAATAAAAAAAGCATTATAAATTTAAAGTATATAAGCATCTATCCTGTTATTAAGGATAGGTGCTTTTTATTTGTCTATATGGTATAATGTTCTGGGGGAATAGGAAGGTGTCTTATGGACTATTATTGGTTATCAGCATTAATCGCATTCACCCTTTTCGGAATGGGTTTAATAGCACTTGTATTTGGTGCTAACAACTATATAGAAAATAAAAAAAATAAATCAAATCTGCAGATGTTTCTTGTATGTGTCTGCGTTTTCGTGTGGGATTTTGGATATGCGTGGATGAGTATGTGTTATAACAGTGATTTCGCATATTTTCCAAGAGCCTTAGCACTTCTTGCGGTATATCTCTATATTGTATTTATTTTAAAGTATGCTGCCGCTATCGTTGATTATCCATCTAAAAAATTACATCCAGTATTAGTAGTTATAGTTATCCTTGGTATTTTGTCATGGCCAAAGATTATTGGAAAGGATGCCGTATCTTTTGTAATGACTCCTTGGGGATACTGGTACAACAGTAAGATGTCTATATACAGAATTCTTCAGTTTGTATGTATTATCATTGGAATGGTGCAGTATTATCGCATTATTGGATATGGACATAAGCACTCTGAAACAAAGAGAGAAAAGTTTGTATTAAAGAGGTTCGGTGTATTTGGACCTATCCTTTTTGCTGGATACTTATTTGATACATTATTCCCATCAATGTTTGATACACCTGCTATTCCAGGAAGTGGTATCTCTGCATTTATTGCAGCAATGATTCTTTTCTATGTTGCAAGAATTAACAGAATGCAGGGACTTTCAAAGGAAAATGTGTCACAGTACGTTTTCGATGACGTTAGAGTACCTGTAATTATTACAAATGTAGATAATGAAATTGTTTTATGTAATGAATATACATATGATTTCTTTGGTGTTGATAAACGTGATATCCGCGGAACGAAAATCATGGATTATTACGAAGATAGTGGAGAAAATACTTTCTTTATAAAACACCAGAGCGGACGTAATGAATTTGCTGAATTCTCTAGTGAGGATGGTGGAACAGTTATAAGAAAAGAAGTTGTTCCTGAAAACACTACTATTGAAGATCAGTTTGGCGAAAAGCTTTATAACATCTATTTCATAAGAGATATTACTGAAGAAAGAAAAGCATTTAAGCTTATGCAGAAGAGTAAGGAAGAGGCAGAAATTGCTAACCGCGCGAAGAGTGACTTCCTTGCAAATATGTCTCACGAAATAAGAACACCTATGAATGCAATCATAGGTATGAGCCAGATTGCTCTTGAGAATAAAGAACTTCCTCAGAGTGTAACATCTCAGGTTAATGAGATTAAAATTGCAGGAACAAATCTTCTTGGCATTATCAATGATATCCTTGATATGTCAAAGATTGAGGCAGGACGAGTTGAACTTATTAAAGAGTTTTATGACCTTCCTGTTTTGATTCATGAGATTAGTTCTGTAGTAAGTGCGAGATTAATAAATAGTAGTGTTGAGTTTAAACTTGATGTTGACCCAACACTTCCTAGATGTTTAACAGGTGATGTTGGACGTATCAGACAGATTCTTATGAACATAATTGGAAATGCCATTAAGTTTACTAAAGAAGGCAGCATTTCCCTTAATGTTACATGGAATGGTTATGAAGATGCACCAGATATTATTTTTGATGTCAGTGATACAGGTATAGGAATTAAGCCAGAGGATATTGAAAAAATCTTTGGTAAGTATGACCAGGTTGATACAAAGAGAAATAGAAATATTCAGGGTACTGGACTTGGACTTGCAATCAGTAGAAATCTTGCTATATTGATGGGCGGAATGATTAGCGTAGAGAGCGTTTACGGTGAAGGTAGTACGTTCCACATAGTATTATGTCAGGAAGTTTCTGGTACATATGTTGAAATAGGCGAAGAGAATGCTGAAAAGCTTAAGAGTAAATCATTCGTTATTCCTGTTAAGCAGGAGGTAGTGGCTACTGATAAGTCAAATCTTAGAGTTCTTGTTGTTGATGATAGTAAGGTTAATATTTTAGTTGCTACTGGACTCATGAAGAAATATGGAATGAAGATAGATACTGCCATGAGTGGTGCGGAATCAATTAAGAAGGTTCAGGAAGCAGATTATGACATAGTATTTATGGATCATATGATGCCAGAGATGGATGGTGTTGAAGCAATGCGTGCTATCCATAATCTTGGTGATAAATATAAAGACCTTACAATTGTGGCACTTACTGCAAATGCACTGAGTGAATCAAAGGATGCACTTTTAGAGGAAGGCTTTGATGACTTCCTTGCAAAGCCTATTGATATAGTAGAGTTAGACAGAGTACTTAATCAGTGGGGGTAAAACCACAAAATGCCTCTGGGGATGGGGTTAATATTATTCAAAAGTTATTAGGGCGTTTTATACGCCCTATTTTTGTGTTCATATATATTTAATATATGTTATTATATAAATATCATAATAAATTCATTTCGGGATTACATTTCAGCCATTCGGCAATTATCCCTATGAAGTAACAAAATAATATAATTAAGGAGGAATTGCCTATGGCAAAAAAGAAAAAAGAAATTAAGTTGAGAAGTGCAAAAGTTCATATCCTACGGCATGTATTATACTGTCAACCCCGTAAAATATGTGTTATACTGAACGGAGGTAATGATGGTTTTTAAAGAAATAAATAAACCGTTCGAATTGCCAACATATAGGCTTAATTATAAGGAAAAAATCAAAATAGAGCATGAAATAAATACTAATTATATAAAGTATGACGGACAGGAATTTTGCGTTCATTATTCATATGGACTGAATAATAAGAGTTATAGATATTTTTTTGAAAATCATGGATACAATAATTATAATATTTATGATCGTAAATATAACACATCAAGAAGGAGGTAGGCATCGATGGAACAGTTAATACAATTATTAAGTCATATTCCGAATTCATATTATGAGTTTGTAGACAGTGTTGTAAATTATGCGGAAAATAAAGAAGAGCACTATGATATATTAATGAAATATTTGCATGAAAATGAATCGGCCACTCCTTCAGATATAATTAGATTTATATCTTATCAGCCAGATTTCTTTGATGATAGTGTTCCAGTAGATGAAGAAATACTTGTAGGTTAACAAAACTGCGGTAGTGTTCGTTTGAGATAGGGCATTGTATATAAAAAAGGAGAATCCATATATGCAGGCTACTATTAAGAAAGACAGAAAAGAAATAGAACAATTAAAGAAACAGATTAATGAGTTAAAGAGAATGAATAATGTCTCTAGATAACGTAATCAGCTTGTAGAGATGAATTAGGGTGCGTGATTTTTAATCACGTGCCTTTTTGATGCATGATAAAAAATATAATATGTGGGAGGCAAGACGGTTTTAGAGAGGAAACTATATTTTGGGGTTTGATGGAAAGGAATACATACATAATGTGGTTGTCATAAGTAGTTACATTATGTATAATATGAATTAAGCGTGGGAGAGTAGGTTTATATCCTATGCTATGGGGAAATAATTAATAAAAGATAATAATGATGCAATTTAGGGAAATGCATCTTTATAGATATATAGAATATTATCGTTATCTTGCAATAGGGGAAACGGAGGAGTATAAAAATGAAAGTAAAGAATATTTTGAAGGGAATCGGGAAGCTTGTGCTTGCTACATCTTTGATGTGCGGTATAGGCTTGTTTTTATGTCAGGATGTAAAGGCGGCGAAAGGAGAAGTTACGTTCGCGACTGATTCAGATGGTGGAATTACGTATACTGTAGTTGCGCCGACTGCAACAGACACAGATACAGTAACTGAAATTCAGATATCGGTTGGTGGTAATGTGTTTAAGACAATAACAAGTGGTATTGCGTCTGGAACATATACTAAAGAAGATATTATTAGAGATTTTAACAGTACAAATAAATTTATTGGATCAAAAGCTATAACAATTAAGTATACTTTGGATACAGATGGGGCAACTCATTATAATAATACAGCAACAGGAACTGCATCTACTCTTATAGTTGACAATGTAAAAGTTGCGAAAGTTACGGGAAAAGCAGAAGCTTTTGATTTTGAAAAAGAAGATATGATTTTCTATAAAGAAGGCTTAGATGCATATATCTATGCTGGACATAAGATTAATGTTATATGTGATCCAGTGCCAGGTTATATTATTAATGAATGGAATTGGAATGGTAATGGTAACTATTTGCCAGATGAAGGAAATAAAATAAAGTTGACTGTAGATAAAAGTGATACGTTGACTCCTAGTCTGGTAGCAAAAGTTGGTAGTATATTAGTAAGAAAACCTGATGGAAATGATTATGAATTGCCAACTTCAATTGCTGTTTCAGCAACGGCTTCAACAAAGAAATTTGCATTATCGGTTAAAGATGCAACACCTACACATGCATCAATGTCAAAACCATTTACAGTATCTCCAGCAGGAAGCTACATTAATGACATACAATGTACGATTAATGGTACAGATCTGGAAGTTATCGCAAAAACGACAGCATCTACTCCAACAACATTTAAAATTTCAGTGCCAGATGGTGCAGGAACATTTGAACAAAATATTACTATTGAGCCTGCTAAAGGACTTACAAACGCTACAATTAATGGCTTGACATCTGGAAGCGGTAAGGGATATTTAAATACAGCATTCAGTGTTGCTGGCGCTGTGAATCCTGGTGCAAGTGCAACATATAAATGGACAGTATCTGGACCGGGTGGTTCATTTGGAAATGATACTTTGCAGTCAACATCATATACCCCAACTGCAACAGGTACACATACAATAACTCTTACAGCAACAGATACTCTTGATGGAACAACAACTAAAACTGCAACTTATGTACTTACAGTTGATACAAGAGCTACAAAATTAACACTTGATCTTCAGAATCCAGAAGTTACAGTTGGATATAAAAATATAGTTGTTGCTAAAGCTACAGAAGGGTCATTAAATGGGTTCTCTGCTTCAGACTTTAAGTTAACATCAACTGATACAGATAAAGTTTCATTTGATTCTACTCCAACTATAAGTGCTGATGGAAGTACATTATCTTTCGTAATTAAAGGCGAGAAAGCATCAACAGATGCGAAGATATCAATTTCTGGACCAAGGGATGTTACATTAACAGTTTCAAATAATACAGTTAAGGTATACGACCTTGGAACAGTTGAATATAATTCAAGTTCAAGAACACTTAGTGTTAAGATGCCAGATAAAGTTATTACTGGTCCTAACTTAAAGAATAACCTTAAAGAGGTTACAGGATTTAAGCTTAAGGCATACCATGGTGATGAAGAAATCGCAAGCCTTGAAAAGTCTGGTAAGAATACTTCAGTAACAGCATCTGAACTTGAAAATATTGTTACAAATAATGCTTCAAAGTTCACAGGAGAAACAGATTCAATCTGGTTTAAGATTATCCCTTACGGAACAAATACAAGTGGTGATAAGTCAGAAGCCAAAGATAAAGATGATAAAGTTATTTCTAAAAATACAGACGGTATAGCTGTATACAGAGTTCAGGTTTCTGGTGAAAACATTCAGACAACAACTACATACGGCTTACAGGGTCAGCAGGTTAAGGTAACTGCAACACCTAACCCAGGATGCTCATTTGATAAGTGGTCTGATGGTTCTACAACTCCTACAAAGACAGTTACAGTTTCATCAACTACTGCAAATAACAACTTAACAGCTAAGGGCGTTCTTGGTGAAAGAACTCCAGGTGCAAACGGTGGAGCAAATTCAGGTGATACAAGCGGACTTGATAGAGTTCCAAAGACAGCTGAAAGTAACGCACCAATTTGGCTCATCATCGTATTAGTATTCGCAGCTATGGGCGGTGGATATGCATTATATCTTCAGATGAGACCAGTTAAAGAAGATAACAAATCTAACAAATAATTCTTAATAAGAGTAGGAATGTTGAATGAAGATTAAACCATTTCATGAAACGCTAAATCAACCTACATACGACAAAACATACACAGTGGAGCAAGGCGAATTTGCTCCACTGCTTTTTGTATGCTTCTTTATAGTTGCAATATTTGCGGCAGCACTTTCTTCATATCGTTTTGGAAATATGGATACAACCTATAACCAGGAGATGGAAGATCTTCGTGAAATCTTGAGTGAAACGAGTGAAGAACCTGATACACCAGAAATTAGTATTGCACCAGAAACAGAAGAAATTCCAGAAGACAATCTTGATAAAAAGAATCATAAGCAGACAATGCCAGATGCAGAAAAGCTTGCTGATATGAATCAGTTATACGGCTTAAATGAAGATACAGTTGGATGGCTTACTATTGATGATACAAATATTGACTATCCTGTTATGCAGACTCCTGATGATGAGGAATTTTATCTTGATAGAGACTTTAATAAAAACTACAGTGCAAATGGTTCACTTATTCTTGATACAGAATCAGATATAGGAACTGGTACACTTGAGTGCAATTATGCTGATGGATCACTTCCAAGTACAAACCTTATTATCCATGGTCATAACATGAAAAATGGTGCAATGTTTGGAAATCTTGATTTGTACAGAAAAATAGACTATGAGAAGAAGCATAATATAATCAAACTTTCAACACTTACTGAAAAGAGAGAATATGAGATAGTTTCAGTATTCTTATCTCAGGTATATCTTAAATCGCAGACAGATGTATTTAAGTACTACAAATTCTTTGAAGCATATAATGAAGATGAGTTTAATGATTTCTACAAAAATATCAAGGAACTACAACTATACGATACAGGTGTAACTGCTGAGTATGGTGATGAGTTCATAACCCTTTCCGTTTGTGCATATCACGTAGATAACGGACGACTAGTTGTAGTTGGCAAGAGAATAAAGTAAAATAGTATTGGAGTTACAAATTTACATTATTCTTTGGAGGTAAAATTGATGGAGAAGGAAAAAAAGAAACTATCACTTGCATCTCAGATTTTTATAGCGCTTGTAATTGCTATATTTGTTGGTCTTTTGATGCAAAATCACGCAGAAATCGCAACTGACTACATCAAACCATTCGGTACAATTTTCTTAAATCTTATTAAGTTCATAGTAGTCCCAATTGTTCTGCTTTCTATTATGAGTGGAATTGTTTCCATGAAGGACATTCGTAAAGTGGGTTCAATAGGAGCTAAGACAGTTGTGTACTATCTTTGTACAACAGCATTTGCTATTGTTATCGGTCTTATTGGAGGTAATCTATTCAAAGGATTCTTCCCAGTATTATCTACTTCAGAACTTTCATATGAAGCGGCTGAAGCAACTCCATTTATGGATGTTATCGTTAATATTTTCCCATCTAACTTTATAGCACCTATGTCATCAGCATCGATGCTTCAGGTTATTGTAATGGCACTTCTTTTTGGTTTTTCAATAATCTTAGTTGGAGAAAAGGCACACTCAGTTGCTGAGGATGTGGATGCACTTAATTTAGTATGCATGAAGTGCATGGAGATGATTCTTAAGCTTTCACCAATCGGTGTATTCTGCTTACTTTGTCCTGTAGTTGCAGCTAATGGTGCAGCTGTTATTGGATCTCTTGCAATGGTTCTTTTAGTAGCATATCTTTGCTATATAATCCATATGGTAGTTGTTTACTCATTATGTGTTAAAACAGTTGGTGGCATGAGCCCTCTTAAATTCTTTAAGGAACAGATGCCAGCTATGATTTTCGCATTTTCAAGTGCATCAAGTGTTGGTACTCTTCCAATTAACTTAAAGGGTGTACAGAAGATGGGTGCTTCTAAGGAAGTTGCATCATTTGTACTTCCTCTTGGAGCTACAATTAACATGGATGGTACAGCAATCTATCAGGGCGTATGCGCAATCTTTATTGCAGCATGTTATGGTATCACACTTACACCAGCTCAGATGATTACTATAGTACTTACAGCAACTCTTGCTTCCATCGGAACAGCAGGAGTACCAGGAGCAGGTATGGTTATGCTTGCAATGGTATTAACATCTGTTGGACTTCCAGTTGAAGGTATTGCTTTAGTTGCTGGTGTTGACCGTATCTTTGATATGGGTAGAACTGTTGTTAATATTACAGGTGATGCATCATGTGCAATCATTGTTTCTCATCTTGAAGAAAAGAAGGAAGCAAAGAAAGCATAATTAAAAGAATAATTCATATACTAATTTTATATAAAAAATAGTAAGAATCAGTAAAAGAAAAGGTCGTGTATACTTGCCACTTTTATTGGAGAACATTGTAGCACCAATGTAGTTTCCAGCAATATTAAAGCAGCCAGCAATAAGACCAAGAGAAATTATAGTTTTTCCGTTCATTAGAAAGACTGTAAGGGCTGCAACATTGGTTGTCCAGTTAATTACTTTGGTTAATCCATTTGCCTTTGTTAACTCCATGTGAGTACACACGGTAAGTAATAAAATAAGAAACGTTCCTGTACCAGGACCATAGAAGCCATCATATATGCCAATAACAAAAGAAATTGCGGCGCATATGATGGCGTTTCTTTTGTTAATAATGAGTGTGTTCCCGTGGTCAAGGTTTTTGCTTTTTAGTACATAAAAACCAACAAAAGGTACTATAAATAACAATGCGATTTTAAAGAAATAGTCTGTTAGTTTAAGCGCAAGATTGGCACCAAGAGATGATCCGGCAAATGCACCTAATATAGCAAGGGGAACAAAAGGCCAAGGAACAAATTTATTTTTTATATACTTTGCAGTCGCGATACTTGTACCCATGCAGGAGCTAAGCTTATTTGTAGCAATAGCGTTATGTATTGGTAATCCTGCAAAGGAGTACGCAGGCAGGGAGATTAATCCACCACCACCAGAAATAGCATCAACGAGTCCTGCAAAGAAAACTAAGGGACATACAATTAATAAAGATTGTGGGAATGACATATATATAGCCTTTCGTTACTGTTCTAATTCTCTGAATTTTTTCTTTTCTATTTGTTTCATTCGCTCAAGTATTTTTTCTTCCCAATCATCATCCTGAGCATCTAACTGGAATACATCAAAGCCATAAGCTTTTCCGTAAGTAGCAACTACAGTTTCATCATCAATATGAAGTGATATGCGATATTTGCTTGGAATCTTCTGAGGAAGTATTTCTTTTTTATTTCCTTGGACTTCCTTTAGATGCCTTTGCGCATTGACGATTTCATTAAATTTAACCCCATACAAACGAAAAAGACACTTTATATATCTCTGTGTCCTATATGATGAGGTGTAAACCCATACTTCGTAGCCTCTTTTCTGAAGTTCATTTATTAAATCAGGTGCACCATATCTTAAACGTTCCTTAAAAATTATATTAAATGGAAATATAGGTGCAGGCTCCGTTTTGTGAGTCGCAGGAGATACAAATAATACTTCATCAAGATCGAAGGATATTTTAATGTTATTTGTTACGGTCTTTTTACCAAAAATTGCCATAGCTATTTACTCTATAGAACTTAAATCAAATTGTTCAACATTATTTACAACGGCAGAAGCCCACTGCTCACTTGGAACATTAAAATCAATCATTTCATATTTTTTGCTGATTGAATTTACAAAGGTAAGCATTTCATTATCAACGTGTACTATAGGATTATATTTTTCACGAAAGAGAGCTCTTAAATTAATAGAATGCTTCTTGCCGTTAATACCATTTACTATGCCATCTACGCTACATTTATTAATAGAGAAGAGCCCTTTAATAAACTGTTCAGATAAATAACTTCCAGTATATATCCACACATCATATCCAAGTCTATGGAATTCTTCTATTAATAATGAAGCATTCTCTCTTATGTTCTTTTTATATATAAGATTAAATGGAAACTTAAGCTGATTATCCTCATTTTGCATGTTGTCAGAATAGAGTACTTCATCAAAATCAATTGTGATGCATTTATTTCTATCTGATTTACGGATTGTCTGTTTAACGTCATCTTCGTGAGTTATGTTAACTATATTTACCGGGACTTTTTTGAGTCTTACATTAATGGCAGCCATCCATCTGTGGTGACCATTAAGGAGCATATAGCCACCGCTATTTAGTCTTACAGCAATTAATGGCTCATCAAATAGTTCCTGATTTCTCTTTTGCCGTAAAACAATTGTTTTTTCGTAATCGCTGACTATACCCCAGTTAGGACCAATATCCTCCATAGAAAACTCATCATCAGGATTGGGATGGAGCTTCTTAGGATTTATTTTAACTGTCTTAATACGAAATATAACGTTTGTCTTTACAGGATGAGACAGCCCCTTGTGATTTACTAAATCATCAATAACGTATTTTTTATATGATTCATTTGTAGTAACCATACTGACCTCTATTACAGTTTTAATATATTAAGTAGTATATCATATAACTAAGGCGTGGACGATTCTTTTGATGTGTTCTATTTATACAAAAATAAGGATATACCCAAATAGAATATTGCTTAAAAATGTTTGTAATCATATAATTATTTAAGTATTTAAAACTTGAGTTTTGACGATAGAAAAGACTCCGTTTTATAAGGAGATAATCATGAGATTAGAGGATTTATTAGTAAATCAGACTATAATTATACAGCTTGTATGGGGCGATCAGACAATTGAGTTTCAATCAGATGTAATTGAAAAGGATGAAGGAATAGTACATGTAACAGCGTATATACATAATGGTTCTGAACTTCAGCTGAATATTACAGAAGGTGCTGGTGTTATTTGTAATGTGTTTGCAGATAATTCGGCAACAGGCCAGAGAGTATCGTGGCGAAATGTTGAGCTCACAACTGTTGATAAAAATGGTACAGCTATGTATTGCATCAAAACCCGTGGATTTAATCATTTCGCAAATCCTGATGACAGACGTCAGAACGAGAGAACTTTGATTTATGTTAAGGGTAGAGTAGCTGATAAATATAATAATGATACTGCTAGTGTTACAGTTCGAGATGTTAGTGGTGTTGGAGTAGCATTTTATGCGCCAGAAAACTATTCTCCGAGTTCACAGCAGGTTATTGTTACTTTTACAGATGATATAGATGGCAAGATATTTGAAGTGAAGGTAGAGTGTTCAATCTCCAGGATGAATGCTGAGAGTGGACAGACTCTTGTGGGTTGTCAGCTAGTAGGCGAGAATAGAGATTATCAGTTATATAGATTTATTAAGCACCTTAGAGAAAAAAGTGGGTATAAAGCCAGTGCAGGCGACAGCAAAAATACAAAAGCCGAAACAGATGTTGAGGCTGAAGTTGAAGCTGAAGTTGTAGAGACACCTGAAGTGGATGAGAGCGCTCAGGGTGTTGAAGGTGTGACTGAAGATACTTCTGAAGAAACGGCAGATAGTGAGGAACTAGAATAACAGGGCGTACTTGTTCTATTTTTGCGCATATGTTATGATAACCTTGTATAAGTGCATGAAAGGAGGATGCTTTTATGGGAATAGGACCAATTGGCTTTAGTACATATGGAATGAACATGTCTTATGTTTCGGGCGTGTCATCTATGGCTAAGGCAGAGGAAACAAAGCCAATTCTTAACCCTGGCGAGTCTGAAGTTGTTCAGCCTGGTAAAAAGGTATCCCCTGCGGAGTGCAAAACTTGTAAAGAAAGAAAATATCAGGATGGTTCTGATGAGCAGGTGTCATTTAAGTCAGCTGCCCACATATCTCCACAGGCTTCTGCTGCAAGAGTTAGAGGCCATGAGCAGGAGCATGTAGCTAATGCATATAAAAAGGCAGAAGAGGGAGACGGCAAGGTTTTACAGGCAAGTGTTTCTCTAAAGACTGCTATTTGTCCTGAATGTGGACGTTCATATGTGGCTGGTGGTGAGACAACTACTCGAATTCAGTATTCAAAAGAGCAGGAAAAGAATCCTTATATGAAGCAGTTCAAGGCTCAGCTCGATGATGCTGTAAAAGGTCAGAATCTTGATTTAGCAGTATAGAATGAAAACATCAGCAGAACTTAAAGCTATGGCTAAGCAGCGTATGGCTCCAAAAATCACTTCACTTGTAGGTGCGGTATTTATCTTTGGTGCATTACTTTTTGGATTGTGTATTGCCATAGCATTTGTTTATACATCAAATCTTATAGCAACTGGAGTCTTTGCTTCAGAAGCTGCATTAACAAATTACCTTACTGAGATGATGGAAAAAGAAGCTACAATAAAGGATTTAGCTTTGTCTTATGGGGTTGATTTGTTCTTAGGTGCTCTTTTATCCACTATTTCAGTAGGATTTTCATATGTATGTCTTAAAGCCGCAAGAAATGAGGAATTTAAAGCCTCAGATATTTTTGCTGTATATAAAATGAATCCAGACAGAATTATTATTATATTTTTTGTCTCATATCTTGCTAAGGCAGTTTTGACATTGCCTGTTACTATGTTTTCTTACGCATTCCCTTCAAAGGAAGCATTTTCAATACAGATGTTTATTTCATTTGTGCTTGAAATAGTAAGCTATGCAGGGCAAGTTGTGATAACAGTAATGCTGTCTCAGGCATTCTTTATTTATATTGATGATCCATATCAGAATTCATTTATTACAATGTCAAAAAGCGTTGGGATAATGAAATACAACTTTGGAAAGTATATTTATCTTGTATTAAGCTTCATCCCATGGTACTTCGTAATCCTAATAACTTTTGGAGTGGCATCAATATGGGTTCTACCGTATATAAATGTTACATATGCTCTTTTCTATATGAATATTAGAGGAGAGTTAGGCGTAAGAATTGATACGGTGGTTTAGCGGATAAATATTTGCTAGAGTTACTTAGGGGACGGTGTCCCCTTTTTATATGCATTGAAAGGAAAAATATGAACATAAATAAAAAGATTGCAGAGGAACTTAATATAAAGCTTACTCAGGTGGATGCTGCTGTTAAGCTTATTGATGAAGGAAATACAATTCCATTTATTTCTAGATATCGTAAAGAGGCAACAGGCGCATTAAATGATGAGCAGTTAAGAAATCTTTTTGAAAGACTTACTTATCTTAGGAATCTTGAAGAAAAGAAGGAGCAGGTACTTGCAAGCATTGAAGAGCAGGGCTTGCTTACAGATGAGCTCAGGGCATCTATTTCTTCTGCAGAGACACTTGTAGTTGTTGAAGATTTATATAGACCATATCGTCCAAAGAGAAGAACAAGAGCAACTATTGCTAAAGAAAAAGGACTTGAGGGACTTGCTAATATAATAAGGCTTCAGCAGACAAAGAAAAGCATTGAGGAAGAAGCTAAGGCTTATATAAATGCAGAGAAAGAAGTAAATACAGTAGAAGAAGCTATTGATGGTGCAAAGGATATTATTGCTGAATCAATTAGTGATGAAGCGGACTATAGAATATATATAAGAAAAGCTACGTTTGAAAATGGATTCATTGAGGCGAAGGCAAAAGAGAAAGACAAGGAATCTGTATACGAGATGTACTACGAGTTTTCTGAGCCTGTAAAGAAAATTGCGGGACATAGAATTCTTGCGTTAAACAGAGGTGAAGCAGAGAAGGTTTTAACTGTAAAGGTTAATGCCCCAGTAGATGACGTTTTAAAATATCTTGAAAAACAGGTTATTACAAATAATAATCCTAGTACTACAGATATTCTTAAGGAAGTAGTAGCAGACAGCTATTCAAGACTTATTGAACCTGCAATAGAGCGTGAAATAAGAAATGAACTTACTGAAAAGGCTGAGGATGGTGCTATTACAGTATTTGGAAAGAATCTTTCACAGCTTCTTATGCAGCCACCAGTTGGGGGAAGAGTTGTGCTTGGATGGGATCCAGCATTTAGAACAGGATGTAAGCTTGCAGTAGTTGACGCTACAGGTAAGGTTTTAGATACAAAGGTTATTTATCCAACAGCTCCTCAGAACAAGGTAGAGGAAGCAAAAAAGGATGTAAAAGCACTTATTAATAAATATGGTATTTCACTTATTTCCGTAGGAAATGGTACAGCGTCACGTGAGTCAGAAATGATAATCGTTGATATGTTAAAGGAAATCAAAGAAAAGGTTGAATATGTAATTGTAAATGAAGCCGGGGCATCTGTATATTCAGCAAGTAAGCTTGCAACAGAGGAATTCCCTAACTTTGATGTGGGACAGAGAAGCGCTGCTTCAATTGCAAGAAGAATTCAGGATCCATTAGCAGAGCTTGTAAAAATTGATCCAAAGTCAATAGGTGTTGGCCAGTATCAGCATGATATGAATCAGAAAAAATTGTCTGAAGCATTATCTGGTGTTGTTGAAGACTGTGTAAATAAAGTTGGTGTTGATTTAAATACAGCTTCAGCTGCTTTACTTGAATATATTTCTGGTATAAATAAGACACTTGCTAAAAACATCGTTGATTACAGAGAAAAGAACGGTAGGTTTACTAATAGAAAACAGCTTCTTAATGTAGCAAAGCTTGGACCAAAGGCATATGAGCAGTGCGCGGGATTTATGAGAATTCTTGCAGGTGAAGAAATGCTTGATGCTACAAGTGTTCATCCAGAAAGTTATGATGCAGCAAAGAAGCTCCTTGATAAGCTTGGCATTACTGCTGATGAATTAAAGGAAATACAGCTATCAAATAAATCAGGTCTTATTTCTAAAAAGATTACTAATAAAAAGGATATTGCAAGTGAACTTGGAATAGGAGAAATAACTCTTGATGATATTGTAAAAGAGCTTGAGAAACCAGCAAGAGACCCTCGTGAGGATTCTCCAAAGCCAATTCTTAGAAGTGATGTTCTTAATATGGAAGATTTAACAGAAGGAATGGTGCTTAAGGGCACTGTTCGAAATGTTATTGATTTTGGTGTATTTGTAGATATCGGTGTACATCAGGATGGTTTAGTACATATTTCACAGATTTGTGATAAGTATATAAAACATCCCCTTGAGGCCGTCTCAGTAGGAGATGTTGTAGATGTTAAAGTTATGAGTGTTGATCTAAATAAAAAACGTATTGCCCTTACCATGAAGGGAATATAGTTTGTGACATAAAAAAATCACGCAAGTTTGATGCGGCCCAGGATTCTGGATTCAAATCAGCTTGCGTGTTTTTTTAATATGAAAATTCGGCGGCAATAAATAGTGTGCCATCGATATTATATACGCTAGTTCCAATCTGAGTGTAGAAAGGATTCATAAGCTCAACTCTTGTTTTATTTACAGCAAGCCATGCAGTAACAACGTCTTCGGCTTCTCTGTAATCAACAGCAATACATTCACCTCTTACGTAATCAGGTGCTACGCTTCTCCAGCTGCTTCCATCTGGTCTGAAGTGACCAACAAAGTAGCTCTGTTCTTTACATCTGATATCTGCACAAGCAAGTAGAGATGTGTTTCTTGTAACAGGCTCTATCATGTAGTCGACTCTTGCTTCATTTATTGCATCAACAAGCTCTTTAGAAAACTCTGAATCGTAAACACCATTTACTTCTACCTGACATCTGCCAACTGGGAAAAGTGGAGGCGCTGGTTTATGTGTAGGTGGCACGTAATCATCTGAATCATCAGGTGTGTCATTATTTGCATCAGAGCCTGGCACATTATTAGTTGGATCGCCTGTACCTGTAACAGTAGGCTCTGTCTCTTCAGGTGGCTCGATACGAGTTATTGCAACAGGACTTTTATCAGCAACAGGAGTCTGATCAGGCTCTGCTGGAGTTTCTGGTGCAGGAGCTGCAGCCTCAGGTGAATTATTATCTGCATTATCATCAGGATTTTCATCTGGTGAAGCTTCCTCTGTAGGTGCATCCTCAGCAGGTGCATCAGCACCATTACATCCAAATAATGCAACCGAACATATTGTAATTAACAGTAAAAGTTTGAATTTTTTCATACCAAGAATTATACCAAAACTCTATTGCTTTGAAAAGTGTTACCCCAATATCTAGGGGTTGTTTACATAAAATTATTGTGATAAAATTCATATATACGTAAAAGTGTCTTTAGGTAATGGATTTTTATTTCTACATGGATGTAGGATCGCATAGCGATATAACTAAGGAGGGTATAATAAATGAAGAAATTTTTACTTGCAGCTCTTGTTTTTGCTTCAGTATTTACTTTAGGTACAAAGACAGCTAAGGCTGATGCAGCACTTGATGCCGCTACAAATTTTGCTAATTTACAGAACAATTATTTAAACGCAACAATAGATTATTACAGAAACTATGAAATTCCTGTAATGAATCAGTATTCAGCAGCAATGTCTGATCAGATTTCACAGGCACTTGCAGCAAACTTCCAGGCTAAGACAATGTATTCACAGGCACTTGCAAGACAGTCTGTAAATGATTTCCAGCTTAGCATGAATTATGATACAGCTATGATGAATCTTAATACGCAGTATCAGAACTTAATGAACATGTCTTTGTATAATTACCAGAATAATATGAATCAGGGATATGTTAATTATCTTGAGAATGTAAACAGAGCATATGGATTTATGATGGGACAGCCATTATTCCCACAGTATCAGTAATTTCTGTAGACTCTAAATATGAAAAACTATTAGTTTAAAAAAATAAACGCATAAGATAATACGTGCGAATCACGAATCGGGGGCTAACTTGTGTAGTCCCCTTTTTATTGTATTATTGGTGTATTTATTCATTAGGGATGTAAAAAGTGGAATTAAAAAAATCATATTATGGGCATGAAATCTTTACTTTTTTTAGTGATACACGAAGAAATCTTTACTTTAAGTGCGATTTTGCGATATAATATGTAAAGATATTGGAGGTATAATGAATGATTTCTTATGATGGACTAGAATCATTGCTAAAGAAAAAAGGTGTTGGAAAGACGGAACTCAGTTTAGAGTTGGGGTTATCTACACGAACAGTTGCAAAAATTGCAAAAGGAGAAAAACTCTCCAAAAATACTTTGAATAAGATTGCCAACTTTTTGAATGTTACACCTGAAGTACTTTATCGTATTGAATCAGATAATATAATACTTCAAATACTAAGGGACGAGAAGGAAATACACCTTCCAGGTGGTCTTTATCATGAACTACAAGTTAGAATGACATACAATTCTAATCACATTGAGGGAAGTAAATTATCTGAGGCTCAGACAAGACTTATTTTTGAGACTAATACAATCGATATGGGTGATGGCATCCCTGTCGATGATATTCTTGAGACGGTTCATCATTTCAGAGCAATAGATTATTGCATTGATAGTGCTGAAGAAAAGTTGACTGAAGATATAATAAAAAGGCTTCATTATATTATTAAACACGATACGAAGGATTCGACACTTTCGTGGTTCGCAGTTGGAGAATATAAGAAACGTTCAAATGTTGTTGGTGGAAGAGAAACATCAAAACCTTCAGAAGTTGCTAAACATATGCAGGAGCTTCTGAAAAGTTATAATGCGAAGGAAAACATCACTATTGAAGACATTATAGAATTTCATGCTGAATTTGAATATATACATCCTTTTCAAGATGGAAATGGAAGAGTTGGTAGATTGATTGTGTTAAAGGAATGTCTTAAGAATAACATTATTCCATTTATTATTGAGGATAGTAAGAAAAGTTTTTATTATAGAGGCCTCTCTGAGTGGAAAGATGAGAAAGGATGGCTTACAGATACTTGTCTTGATGGACAGGATACATTTGTCAAACTGCTTGATATGCTGGATATTCCACATAACGATTAAATTGGAGTATCTAACAAGTTTTAATACCCAAAAAAATCTATAAATTTTTTTCATAATTGTGCAACGCTTCTGCAACGAATGGTTTATTATACTGTGTCCATAAACAAAACAAACAACAAACAA
>JAUNNN010000090.1 GCA_030531435.1 Lachnospiraceae bacterium | reverse complement strand
TTTATCATCAGATGGGATGCAAATCGTTAAACTGTACCCAGAAGGTAAGGCTGATTGCAGGTTTAAAATAAGAGGTGTGAAAAGGATATACTGTTTCTGCAATAGAGATGGCTTGTTTTATATTGATGTGAACAAATATATAGATGGAAAAGACAAGCAATATGATGATACGAAGGAACGAATGGAACTTGAAAAATAGCTGATAAGTTATTTGGTTAGATTCCGATTTCCTTAACTAAGCATTGGCTGTAAAGCCGATGCTTTTTTAGTTCTGCATTTCTGTTAATAAATTATGTATTGACAATTGAATACATATTCAATTATGATATGTACAGTTGAATAGGTACTCAATCAAAAAGGGATATAAAATGGCTAAAAATGAATTTATATGTGATTGCAAACCAATAAATGAAGAACTTGTGAAAGTAACAAAAGAAAAAATGCTCTCCGAAGACAAATATATAAAAGTCGCAGATTTTTTTAAGATAGTGGGAGATTCTACAAGATGCAAGATTGTATCAGCATTATCAATGAATGAGATGTGTGTTGGAGATCTGGCAAATGTATTATCCATGACAAAGTCTTCTATATCACACCAGCTCAGTAAAATGAAAGAAGCAGGCGTTGTGAAAAGTAGACGAAATGGAAAAGAGATTTATTATTCTCTTGATGATGAGCATGTGGCTGAGATTTTTGAACTCACAGTAGAACATATTGGGCATATGCATTAATTTTGGTAAAGAAGGACTTGTTATGGGAAAAGAAATTTTTTATTCAAAAAAATTATTCCGGCAGAATGTGAAGCAGCAAGGCAGGATAGTTTAAAACGCATAATTAAATTTATTGAGGAGTGGCAGTAATGAATTCAGTTTTATTTTATAAGTTTATGCCAGGTTTTTATGATCTGTTAGATGTTATTTACTTTAGAAAATACGAAACAAGTCCACGAAAAGTTGTAAATGAAAATATTAAACCCGGCGACAAAATCCTTGACTTATGTACCGGCACAGGAACCAATGCGGTGAATATTGCAAAAAGGGATAAAAGTGTAGTGGTTAAAGGTGTGGATATTTCAAAAGACATGTTAATCATCGCAAAATCCAAAGCAAAGAAAGAAAACTTATCAAATACGAAGTTCTTCCAGATGGATGCAACTAACATGAAGTTCAAGGACAAATGCTTTGATAAAATACTTCTTTCCCTTGTTCTTCATGAAACAGAAGAAGAACTTGCTGGAAAGATGATTACTGAGGCAATTAGGGTCTTAAAGGACGATGGCGAGATAATCATTACAGAATGGGAAAGAAGTACAGAGTTACTTAAGAAAATAGTGTTTTTCCCTATTGAAATATTAGAGCCAAAGCCGTACAAGACATTTGTAGTTAAGGATTTATATACATACTTCGATGGATTTGGTCTTGAAGTTATAAAAGAAATTCATTGTGATTATTCAAAGGTGTTGAGGCTTAGAAAATATGGAAAATAAAGATAATAAGAATGAGAAAAAACATTTGCCACTATATGGAATAGGACCGGTGTTATGTTGTTCTATGGTGCTTGTAACAGCGGTGTGTATATGGCTAGCAAATAAGGGATATATTCCTGGAAAAATCGATAATAAAACTCTAAAGTTGGTATTTTTAATAATAGGAATTGCGTTAATTATTGAAGGAATTGTGTTGTTCTTTGGAGCAGATTTAAATGGAAATTTACAGGAAAACATCAAAGCAAATCAGTTAAAGACAAACGGCTCCTACAAATTTGTTCGAAATCCTTGTTATTGTTTGTTTTTGCTTGGATGCACGGGAGCATTGCTTATTTATGCAAATTGGATATTGTTAATACTCCCATTTTTGTTTTGGCTCGAGATGACAATTGTTTTGAAAAATACAGAGGAAAAATGGCTGACGAATTTATATGGGCAGGAGTACATAGATTATTGCAAAAAAGTAAATCGCTGCATTCCTTGGTTTTCAAAGAAATAATAAAAAGAGGGAAACAACATGTTAAAAATTGTATTATTTATTTTGTTGTAATCAAATTCTAATTTTTCAGTGAATGTGGGGGTGATGAAATGAATGAGGTAAATAAAACGCTTTATATACCATTATATGGTAA
>JAUNNN010000008.1 GCA_030531435.1 Lachnospiraceae bacterium | reverse complement strand
TATGCATTTTATGCAAATTTTTATGCATAAAAGTATTGCATTCTTATTAGAGCTTTGATATAGTAGATTCAGCTTAAAGAAAAACACAATTTATGGAGGCATATAATTATGAAAGAAAAAGTTATTTTAGCTTACTCAGGCGGACTTGATACAACAGCTATCATCCCTTGGCTCAAAGAGAACTACGATTACGAAGTAATCTGTGTTTGTGTAGACTGTGGTCAGGAATCAGAACTTGATGGTCTTGAAGAAAGAGCAAAGGCATCTGGTGCTGAAAAACTCTACATTGAAGATGTAACAGATGAATTCTGTGATGAATACGTTGTTCCTTGTGTACAGGGCTTCGCTGTTTATGAAAATAAATATCTTCTTGGTACATCAATGGCAAGACCTGTTATTGCAAAGCGTCTTGTTGAAATTGCTAAGAAGGAAGGTGCTGTTGCAATTTGCCACGGCGCTACAGGTAAGGGAAATGACCAGATTCGTTTCGAACTTGGTATTAAGGCATTAGCTCCAGAACTTAAGATTATTGCTGCATGGCGTGATGACAAGTGGACAATGGATTCACGTGAGTCTGAAATCGAATATTGTAAGGCTCATGGCATTGACCTTCCATTCTCACATGACAACTCATACAGCCGTGACAGAAACCTTTGGCACATCAGCCACGAAGGTCTTGAATTAGAAGATCCAGCTAACGAGCCAAACTACGATCACCTTCTTGTTCTTGGTGTTTCACCAGAAAAGGCTCCAGATGAAGGCGAATACGTTACAATGACATTTGAAAAGGGTGTTCCTACATCAGTTAATGGTAAGAAGATGAAGGTTTCAGATATCATCCGTGAGCTTAATAAGCTTGGTGGTAAACATGGTATTGGTATCATTGATATCGTAGAAAACCGTGTTGTTGGTATGAAGAGCCGTGGTGTTTATGAGACTCCTGGTGGAACAATTCTTTACGAAGCACACCAGCAGCTTGAGGAGCTCATCCTTGACCGTGATACATACGCGCTTAAGAAAGATATGGGTAGCAAGCTTGCTCAGATCGTATACGAAGGAAAATGGTTCTCACCACTTCGTGAAGCTGTACAGGCATTCATCGAGTCAACACAGCAGTATGTTACAGGTGAAGTTAAGTTCAAACTTTACAAAGGTAACATTATCAAAGCTGGAACAACTAGCCCATACTCACTTTACAATGAGGATATCGCATCATTTACAACAGGTGATTTATATGACCATCATGATGCTTCAGGATTCATTAACCTCTTCGGTCTTTCAACAAAGGTTCGTGCTATGAAAATGGCAGAGGTAAATAACAAATAATGGCAGTTTTAAGACTTATCGCATTATATTTAGTTGCAATAAATCTTGCCGGTTTTTTAGCTTTCTTTATTGATAAATCAAGATCAATAAGAGCAAAGTGGAGAATTCCAGAATCTACACTCCTCTCCTTCGCCTTCTTTGGCGGAGGAGTTGGGTGTTTTTTAGGTATGAGGATCTTTCACCACAAAACACTTAAGCCAAAGTTTTACATAGGAATTCCAGCTATAATAGTATTTCACATTTTACTAGTGCTATTCCTTATATATCTCTCACCATATAAATTTGTTATTCAGTAATATATGCTTCTATTAAAAATCAGTGATATAAAACAATTAATGAATAAGCTTCTCATTGAATCAGCCTTTGACCAGTTCCTTTTATCAGAGGCTAATATTTCTATGGCATCAACATATATAATAGATGGCCATATAAATAAATCATTTTATTCATCTGACGAATTATCTGATTTAAAATCTGAAGCAGAAAGCAATGGACGCATTTTTTCTGAAAGAATGCAAAGATGGGAGCAGATTAAGCCTTACTGTCTTTCAATTATTAAAGGCAAAAAGACACCTGCTGCCTTTAAATTCACATTCTGTCTCTCTGATGAGAATGTAGTAAAATTCTTAAACTCATCTAATTTGTCACTATCTCCAAATGATATTGCAAATCTAACACTTAATATTAAATACGACGGCTCTGACCTTTCTGCCACAACCGCCGTTTCACTTAACACTTTTACTCTTGATAAATCAATTGACGCATCATGGGATATGATGATTAAGAAATTCTTTGATGCTAATAAGATAGGTTTTGAAGAGATGTAGAAAGATATGTTTCGTCTTCTTCATATATTCTTATTATTTCAATAAGCCCATTTCTAAGTTTTTCAACTACTCTTCTATTATGATATGTTTTATTAATAATTTCTGCTAATGCTTTATCAGTATATACCCTTCCAGTAATACTATAATCAATATTTCTGCTTATATCTTCAATCTGACACGCTATATGATCTAGCATTCTTAGCATATCATCTACCATACTACACGCTCTTTTTGCTGATACGGAATTAAATTCATTATTACAGAAAACAATGCTAAAGGGTGTATTAATACTACCTAATGCAGAGAGCATATTTTCAGAATAGCTTCCAAATGCTTTAACAGCATCTATAAACTGAGTTTTCTCATACTCTTCCCCCATATCATCACTCATTATTGCTGAAACAAACGTACCAATAATATTTGATACTTTTTCTGCCCCATTATCAGGCATAATATCAATTACATTCGTAATATTTCCTATTGCTTTTTCTAAAGCATATGCTGCTGGTCCCTGAATAACTCTTGAAGCTTTTTCATTTATGCTTCCATCATCATTAAAGGTGATTGAATCAAGCAGAGTGAAGCTTGAATGTCCATCAAGCAGTTGACCACTATTTCGCATAAATAGGCGTTTTCCAGCAATTGCTGTAAGTAGTATATTTACGTAGTCATTATATGCACTAATTGAAGTAATTTTATTTCGGGCATTTTTAATTTCATTTTTATAAGACCTTATAAATTTCTTGCCAAAGCCCTGTCCATCATAGGATATGCACTTATCAATTTTCTCATCACATACAACTGTTACATACTGTGCAAGATTCCCACCTTTTGAATGACCACTAACTGTAATATTTTCATATTCACTACAATCATTTTTCACAAAGTCTGCTGCCATCTTTTGCAATTTTGTATCTTCTTCATACTCACCAGTGACATTGTCATACCAAGCATCATATGTTCCGCCAGTGCCTCTGAATATAACACAGGAGCCATCCTTTTCGCCATTTCCATAGCAAACCGCCCGTATATCTTTTTCTTCAAGGCACTTAAGAGTTTTAAGACCACTTAGTTTTTCATCAGATTCAAGATCATCTAGAAATTTTATAGCTTCATCTTCTGAAATATTACAGGATATAGCGCCCTGTCTATATAGTTTTTGAACATCATAGCTCCCATCTTCGTTTTTAAGAGCTGCAATATTTTCTCCTATAGTTCCTTCATTTGTAGAACAGGTGAAATACACATAATTTGACAGCATTAGTAAATCTCTTTCACTGTATTCAGCCACAATTTCCCCTCCTTATAATCTGGAGAAATAAGCTTAGCTGCCCTAACTTTAATATATCCCCGGAATTAAGTTTTATTTCCTGATATACCTTTTGCTGATTAACTACCGTTCCATTAGATGAAGATAAATCACGCACATATAAATCATCGCCCCTAAGAAACAGTTCGCAATGCTTTGACGACACAGAATCATCATGAGAAATCACTATATCGCAGAACTTCGCTGATCTCCCAACAATTATTTTATCTCTAATACATGCCCTATAATACTTAGTCGGGTCTGCACGGTCTTCCAGAGTTATGTCAACCCCTTCCATTGCCTGATATAGTAGCCTCGTTCCACCATCATCATCAACAGGTGTCTCGTTAAGCGCTCTTGTTAGCGATACATCACTACGCTCTTCTTTATTTAGTTCTGACGACTTCTGGTTTATATGTTTGAGTGTGCTCATAAGGAATTCTTCTTCATCCCTCTCCCGACGTTTTTTCTTAATAAAGCCCATCAAAAAGATAACAAATAAGATACATAGGATAAGTCCTAATGGAATTAAAATATATGGTTTTGATAATACATTTCCCGAATCTTCTGGCATTGTATAAATAATAGAAGAATTTAGGTCCTCCTCCATGGCATTTTCGCCAAGGAATTCATTCTGAACAAGTATTTCTTCCGTTTCTTCTTTAACAATATCCTCACCATCATCTGACAAATTTTCTTCACCGCACTCATTCTCAAGGCTTTTTCTGTGATCCATTATTTCTCCAATAATTGCATCTCCAAATACCTTTTCAATGGATGCTTCTCCAGAATACATGTCTGTCTGAAAATATGTACCACCACTGATTCTTGATATAGACTTTAGTTTCTTTGATAAAATGTCAATTCCTTCTTCTGCACAACCTAGAACATATATTGGATATCCACATGAATCTAACAAAAAATAGAGTTCTTCTGTTGTATAAGCTCCCTCCAGGCTTTTTCCATCACTGATTAATATTATGTCTCTATCAGCGAAGTCTTTTTCATGCCAATCCTCTATCACTTCCATAAGTGCATCTGTATAAGATGTTGTTCTATCCTTATACTCTAGTTCGTCAATAAGCCTTAACTTAGTATCTATAGAATCATCATAATCAGTAATATAATTTACTCCACCACTAAACTCAGCTACAGAAACACTACTCTCATCAGATAGATTCTTAACAATATGTTTAACTGTTTCCTGTATTATGCTTCTATTTAATGATGACAAAGTGCTGGAATTATCAACAAGAATTAACGTCTTATATGCCATTTATCCTAAAACCTCGCTCATAAGTCTGCTGCTTTCTTCCATACTCTTATCTTCTGCTGCCTGGTATGTCCTTGCCATTTCATTGAGATTTGTAACATGCTCCTGAATAATCTGATTAATTCGCTCAATGTCCCCTTGTAATGAATTGAATTTACTCTCATATCCAGATGCCGCTGCACCTTGCCATATAGCCTTTAGTCCACTAACGATTGATGTCATTTCTCTAGTAAGAGAACTAATTGTCTTACCGCTGTTTGAAAATTCATTTGCTGTCTGTGTTAATTTTTCAGGTGTAACTTTTAGAATAATATTTGCCATAATAATCTCCTTTGCTAACTATCTCGATGCAAGTGATGCATTTTTCATTTCTGCTTCTTCATATCTATTAGCGATAACAATAAGTGCCTCAATATACTGATCTATTGCACGCTTAAAATTATCCATTCCCGTTTTATCTCTCATAAACACCTTGGAAAAGCCCTCCTTTGCATCGCCTTCCCACATACCTGATAGGGCATCATGATATGAAGTAAGCTTCTCCATCTCACTTAAAAATCTTCCATTGAGATTTCTAAGTTCATCTGCTTTTGCTCTTAATTCCTTTGATGTAACTTGATAAAAAGACATATTATCCTCCTTTAATAAATAACCTGGGCCGCTGTTTTCTCTGCGTTATAAATAATTCCTGCAGTCATTCGAATATTTTTTGCAACCTTTATTAAATCATCCGCTGTATCAAGCACTTCTCCTGATGCTAGCTTTCCATTCCTTAAAAACTTCTCAGAGTTTTCTCCATGCCAGCTACTTCCAAGCATCTCAAGTGCCCCAGATAAATGAATACTAGCCAGCTTACTGAGCTCCTTTGATAATGTTTCAAGCTCTATTGCCTGAGATACCGCTTTTTCAAAATTCATTTCAATTTCATTTTTTGATTTCATACTCATTCCTTTCATTAAACTGTTCCAACATTATGGTTTTGTTTTCACCTTCAATTTCAAAGCAACTACATAGTAGCCTCACTAATTATTTCTGATATTTTCATTTCTGATGACTGATATCGACTTAAGGCATAAGATAAAAACGAGTTACATTTTTTTAGCTTTTCAAGTAGTAGTCTTGCATCGTAAATAGATGCATTAAAATTCAATATGAACTCCGCATTTGCTTCACCATCCCAATAAATATTGAGATTTGAGGCATTTTGCTGCATTATGGAAAGCTCTTCGTTAATCTTTATGACAATCTCTGATAACCTATCAAGTTCCTTTGATAAGAGCCTGTAATCAACTGTCCGAAACATTTTCTACCTCCTCTCTGTTATTATCAAAAAAACATATAAGTGTATCACCTCCTCCGATATTTTGTTCTTCAAAGCTTAGATTATGATTTAGTACCTTTTTCTCTGATACACTAATTAGCTCACCACTATCTGGATTCTCATTAACATCACCTGCAATATCCTCAATAGCTTCTTTCACAAGGCTTTTTTCATTAATTTTTACGATGCTTTTTGTACCAGCTTCAAATAAATCAAGTTCAACAAGTATCACTATTATTTCCTCTCACAATAACAACATCACCTTTGATATATCCATCACCACATACAGTTGCTATGCCTGTTTCCTTTGGTCTTTGTTTTTCAAGATATGATACAAATGAGAAGTCCGAGAAATCCTGCCTATCAAGGCAGCCTCCAAAATGAATAACTAAAGGTCCATCCTTACATTCAGCCTTTATCTTCTCCTTCTCTATGCTTGTTGCATCATATGGGCAAACAATAATCTTAATCCGCGTCTTATCTGTGTTAATGCTTAAATGCTCAAATGGTTCATTGTATTCGTATACTGCATTTATTCCAATCATTTCTGATATTTCTTTAACTACATAAATAAAATTTGTTTTTCCGCTTCCCTTACCACCTGAAACAATAATTACTTTGGAAATATCTAGATTAAGGCCAAAAATTTTACCAGTTCTTTTCTCATATCCAACAGGCAAAATATTGTCCCCTTTATCGGACACATTATATCCATTCCACTTTTTCATTAATACATCTATTGATAAATCAGATGGAACTTCGGGTACGGGTATTGCAGTAATGCCTTCCACATATTTTTCATTAATAACTTCTATGTCATCTTTTATTACTTTTAATAATTCATAGTCATCATCCGCTCTTACTGGCATATATGCCTGGAATAACAACGCTTCATCGCCATGCCTTACTACACCTCTTCCAGGTATGAAACCGTGTGAAATAATCTTGTCAGATGGAAGCCTTAAAGTTTCTCCATATTTGTACTTGTCGCAAATATCTAGTCCAATAGAAGTTTTGAAATGTTCAAACAATCTCGTTGGCATTTCTCCTGTTGATATACCATTTGCGCTGCATATGGCAGTTATTCCAAGTCGCTCACCATTCTTTAAAAGATCTAAAACTATGTCATCAAATTCTCCAGCTGTTTTTTCTCTGAAAACTCCAAAACCATCTATTATCAAAACGAAAAGTGGCAAGCCATCAGAATGTTTTCTATACTGCATAAAATCAATTCCTTGAAGTATAGCTTTTCTCTTTATCACTTCATCCTTTATGAAAAACATAAGCTTCTCTATATTTGCTTCGTTCTCTTCATAGTAAAAACCTCCACATATCTTTGACGTGGCAAAAGGTATAAGTTTACATGAACTAAAATCAACAACATATAAATTAATTTCTTTTGGGGAATATTTTTTGATAAGTGCGTATGATATGGTCATTAGAAGTGTGCTCTTACCTGATGCGATAGACCCGTTAATAAATATATGTCCATTACCTAAAATCTTTATATTATATACACCTTTTGACTGTTTTCGTGGATTATCATATACTCCAATGCTTATTGAGTTTTCGTCTCCACTATCTTCATAAAACAGACGATTTTCTAGCGGTGGCTGCCAAAGCCCTCTAATATTATTTATCCCTGATATTTCACCTGCCTTTGCTATATTTGATATCAATACTTGAAGCTCTGATATCTGGTTTTCTTCATAGTCTGTTTCAATGATTTCTGTTTCATCACATCCAACATAGACTACCGTCCTTTTCCTATACCCAGATTTTCTTAAAGTAGCTCTTGTATAGGCGCTTTGAAACTGCATAAATACTTCATCATTTCCAACCTGAAGATACGCTCGTCCTGGATTAATAATATCTGCAGCATCTGGTTTATGAAGCATTTCATTACTGTCCTGTTTATCCTGAACCCTAAGACATATTCTGAATCTTGAATTGCTCCATATGTTTTCATCAACTGTTCCTGCTGGTTTCTGTGTCGCTAATATCAAATGAATCCCAAGACTTCTTCCGACTCTCGCTACGCTTATTAACTCCTTCATAAATTCAGGCTCTTCACATTTTAGCTCTGCAAATTCATCAATTATAATGAATATATGTGGCAAAAAAGCCTTTGTTTTTCCAGACTTAAATAATGCTGTGTAATCATAAATATTGTTTACATGATTCTCATTAAATAGCATCTGGCGTCGCTCGTTTTCGCCTCTAATTGACACCATTGCCCTTTGTATCAAATCCCCGGAAAGATTTGATATGCTTCCCATAATATGAGGTAAGCCATCAAACAATGAAGCCATTCCACCACCCTTATAGTCAATTAAGAAAAACCCAACTTCATATGGATGATATTTAAGCGAAAGACTTAATATAAATGTCTGCAACACCTCACTCTTTCCGCTTCCTGTCATTCCTCCAACTAAGCCATGGGGCCCATGTTTCTTTTCATGAAAATCAATAAATAGAGTTTCTCCATCACCGTTTATCCCTATCGGAATACTTATATCGTCTATTGTAGAAGAATTGTTCCAGTAACCTACTATTTCAGTCGGGCTTGGTGGACTCTTATCAATCATTTCAAGAAAGCTGACCTTATCTGGCATTTCTTTATTTGACGCCTCAAGTCCTGTAGATAATCTTGATAATCGCCTTATATACTTTAAACACTCCTCCTCTCCTATTGTGTCAAAATAAATGTTTTTTCTATACGTGGCTCCATCTGATAAAAAGATGACTCCACTATATTGCTCATCGCTTTGTAAAACCGCTCTACATATATCTGGCAAATTAACAAAGCTGTCTGATATCACTATATAAATAGTTTTCTCTGAATTAATTACTTTATTAACCACTGAATAACAGTCAGTGAAAATTAGCTTATATCCACTAAACCTAGTTAGCTCTTCTGCAATTGCTCCTATTTCGTCATGGTTTTCTGCAATAAGACAGGTATTATTCTCCCATATATGAGGTAGTAGTTTATAGGCTATATTCTTAAAAGGATTATTTGTAGAATTATTAATTAGTGATGCAATCTTTATATCTGTTGGTTTTAAAGATGCTGCAATAGATAGGAGAACTCCTCGTAGTATTTCATTTCTGTTATTTGCATTATTACAAATAAAGCCTACTGGACTATTTTCTAAAAGATTAATACATATTGGCACTTCATCCTGATACTCATATTTTTTCTTAAGTCTGTTTGGTACATCTTTTAAATCATCAGCAATAACGGATATCCTGCCCTTTGGAACAGTAATATTCACATTAAAGAAATCTTTTCCAGTTCCAAGACGAACCTTAAATGAATCCTTTAATAATGGATCATTATTAAATATATATATCTTCTCATTTCCTTCCGTAAATTTTTCTCTAATACATGGGTTCATAAGACGAAGAGTATTTCGATTTCTGTAATATTTATCTCGTATTATTACCTCACATTGGTTTACATAATTCTCATATATCTGCCGACGCTTTTTTTCATTCTCTATTATTCGTCTTGTTCTTGCATTTAGATTCAATCCACCCCATATAACACCAAGTAATGCCGATGATACAGCAGTTATTATTCCGGCCACCATAAATGATTCAGAGCCACTCCCCTTTGATTTTCCAAGCGTCATACTTATAATCATTCCAAGCACCATAGGAATAGCCATTGTAAATGCAGGTCCTATAGCCATAAGCTTACCCTGTACCTCTTCACTTTGCTTTTCAGGCGGTGCTTCTAGCTCAACTGGAGTATCATCAATTCCATATATACTTCTTGGCGATGGCCTAAAATATTCAAACATTTTCTTATCAGAAACATCATCGCAATTCCCATGCATGAATACTTTAAGTTTTGTCCTATAAACGGAATCTGACTTAACAAGCGCATAATCATGGAGCCAGATAATAGTAATTCCAGCTACCCTAATTTCATCCCCATATTCAATTGTCCTTGACTCATTCTTCCATAAGAACCTATTAGAAATATATCCTCCATTTTGTCCATTCATTAACAAAATATCTGAACAATTTCCTTTAGATACAGTAATATGCTTTGTAGAAATAACATCGCATTCAGGTAATGCAATATCATTACATAAACTTCTGCCAATAGAAAATGAATCACCCTCTACTAAATATAAATTTGTCATAATTTTGAAAACTCGTTCGGAAGTGAACTCCGAAATGATTGTTTAAAAAATATGTTTAAGAAAAGCACTTACATGAGTAAGTGCCTTTTACGATACCATAATAAAAATTAGATTTCAATATGTTTTTTATTCGAAATAATTATTTATTTCCTGTTAAGTGTCTCTCTAGTAGAAATAATTTTATCCGCCATACATACAATCCATGCCTCTTTTGACTTAGGCACTCTTGTAAGATTAAGTGGCCACATATGGGTTCTTATTATATCATCTACCTTGCCACACACATCAAAATGTTCCTTAGCATTTCTTCTTGCAATGTCAGCATGAGTATATCCATGCCACCTGTTTCCTGGGCCTGGTATATGCCAGTCATACAAGTATAAATCATGCAAGAACGCTGCAGGAAGCAATATATCCTCATCAGCCTTTAATCTAAACCTTCTGTTTAAAAGAAAGCTTAATCTCGCAACATCATGACAATGTTCATAAGTCGACGTTTTACCATGCTGGATATAATTACGCATTGTAAGTGCCGTATCATGTTCCATATATGGCTTAAGTTTTTCTATAAAATATTTATGTTCATGACTTGTGAGCTTCATTGTAGTTCCCCAGTATTTTCATACTTGTGGCTTCCTGTCTAAGCCCTCTAAGTGCATTTTTAACAGCACTATCTGATAAGTTTCCATCGAAGTCGATGAAGAATCTATATTCCCAGTTCTTACCCTCAATAGGTCTTGATTCAATCATATTAAGGTTAAGATTGTTATATATAAAGTGTGATAACATCTGATATAGTGAACCACTCTCGTCTGGTACCTGAAGACAAATACTAATCTTATTTGCATCCTTTAAGAAGATTTTCTGATTAGATACTATGATAAATCTTGTAGAGTTTGTGCTACTATGATTTACACCCTTTTTAATAACTTCAAGCCCATATGTCTTTGCAGCATATTCACTAGCTATAGCAGCCTGAGTAGTATCATTTTCATCAGCTACTCTCTTTGCTGCAAACGCATTATTCTGCATACTTATCTGCTGCCATGGATATTCATGAAGAAATCTTGATGACTGCATAAGTGACTGTGGATGAGAATAAACTCTCTCAATAGTATCAAGAGTAGTACCCTTAACACCCATGAGACAGTGTTCAATTTTTATTATTTGCTCACCAACAATATAATTCTCAAATTCATCTAGTAAATCATAAATTTCATTAACAGATCCTGCTGTTGAATTTTCAATTGGAAGCACAGCAAAATCAGCACTTCCCTCATCAATTGCAAGCATCGCATCGCGGAATGTATCAACATGAAAACTATTCACGTCATCTCCAAAAAACTGATGCATAGCCATCTGTGAATATGATCCCTCAGCACCCTGAAATACCACTCTTGCCTTATCGGTATCAAGGGAATCAACTTCAATAAATGGAAGCTTTCCAGCAACACCATTATCGCTTAATAAGCCATACTGAAGCTTACGGCTCATAGCCATTATCTGCTCAAATAATTCCTCTACTCCATGAGAATTAAAATCATTATGAGTAAGTGATTTAACCTTCTTTATTTTCTCTTTTTCACGCTCTTTATCAAAAACCTTTTTGCCATTTTCGATTTTGTACTGCGCAACTTTTTCTGATACTTCCATTCGTTTTTCATATAGCTCAACGATTTTAGCATCAATTTCATCTATATCCTTACGTAATTCTAAAAGATCAAGTGCCATGTCTTCTCCTACAAAAGCTCTAAATACTTTAATAAATCATTAAATGTTCCATGAGGATATTTATTTATATCAATATTCTCTTTGTTGATAAGACAATCTGTGATAAGGAATACTTTCATTCCAGCCTTAAGGCCTGCTTCCATATCCTCTGATACATCATTACCAACCATAAGTGTTTCTTCAAGATTAACTGAAACCTTTTCAGCTAATTCTACATAATATTCTGGATTTGGCTTACAGAATGTTGAGTTTTCATATGTTGTATAAAACTCGAACTCATTTACATCAAGACCTGCCCAAGATATTCTCTGGAGTGTAGCAACTTCAGGGAAAATTGGATTTGTAGCAAGAACTATTCTGTAACCATTTTCTTTAATTTTATCTACTGCGTCTTTAGCGTCTGGATTATATCCAGTAAAGTTTTTTGCCACTATAAAATCATTTGCATAAAACTCATCAAATATTACTTTATGTGCTCTTGCTTCCTCCCCATACACACTGCAAAAGTAATTCCAAAAGGCTTCTTCATTTGTACCTTTGCCGCCATTCATAACCATGGCTTTAACACCGCCCCAGATTACCTTTATAAGCTCATCTTTCTTGTAGCCATAAGGTTCAGCCTTTTCTGTAAGCTTTGCAAAGTAGCCATTTGTAAATGTATCCATGTCCATTGGAAGCAATGTTCCATCCAAATCAAAAAACACGTTTTTAATCATCGTTTTCTCCTAATTACATACCGATTAATTATACGTGTTTTTTTAGTTTCTTGTCAATGAAAGTAGCCCGTTATTTAGCCCTGAAAATTGGAGCTTATTCTACTCCTTTAAGGGCGTCTACCATATTTATAGTCTTCACTTTTCCTGAGAACATAAAGTTTACAAGTATGGAAACAATAAACGTTCCTCCAACAGAATAAATATATGTTTTAGCCGAGTAAACAGGAGAAAAATCCATATTTGAGCTCATGGTGGCACAAAGACCAATCATCATTAGTTTTCCTAGTGGAACACCAAGGAATATTCCCATTAATGAAATCCAAATATTTTGCTCCTGTAATATATTTCTAATCTTCCTACTTCCAAAACCTAATACTTTTAGAGTAGCAACTTCTCTTGTTTTCTCCGTAAATGATAGTATACCAAGATTATATAGAACTATGACTCCAAGAAGCACAGCACAAGCAACTAGAAGAATCACCATCTGAAGCATGTTTCCAAGGTTACGGTTCAAACTCTCCACTAAATCGTCAACAGTTACAATAGCCATTATGTTGTCATCATCATCAATAAGACGTTTTGGTACTGTGATATTTGTTACAAAACTTGTAGGTGTAAAAGTATACTGGAAGTTTTCAAATGTGTCCCTTGTCATATATATACCTTGTGTCATAGTTGATTTAACAACTTGATTTATACGGGTATACTGCCACTTGTCATCACCAGTAATATGCCATTTAATGAAGTCTCCTTCTTTTACTCCAAGATTTTTACAAGCCTTATCTGTAAGCGCTATCCCATCGTTTGTAAGCTTGACTGTATGTCCATTTCTATCGATTGTATGAACATAGCCTCCCGCACCTATGACTGTAAGTGTCTCGTTTTCCTTTGCATTTAAAGAAGCCACCTCAATAGGCACTGACTGAAGGAGCTGTCCTTTATATTTCCTAGCATAGTCAAACCTATCAGAATTATCCACTGCTTCTTCGAATGAAACCTGAGTAGTATATGTTGCAATATCTTTATACTCTATATCTAAAATACCTAATATCGAGTCATTACATGAAAACGCCGCAAACATAATCATTGTACAGCCAGCAATTCCAACTACGCCCATTAAGGTTCTGATTTTATTTCTGGCAATATCTCTGAAATTCCATTGAGTTGAAAATGGCAATTTCTGCCACAGACTACTTCTCTCAATAAAGTTTGCTTTTAAAAATTTAGGTGCTTCTGGCTTTAAAGTAATTGCCGGCATATCTTTAAGCTGCTTTCTGCATGAAAGAAAGCTTACAAGTGCAGCTAATAGTACAGATATTGCCACTCCGTATACAGAAAATGGAGTTAAGACTCCAGATAATTTAGGAGTCAGATATGCCCCTTCAAACATAGGAAATATCCATCCTGGAAATCCTATCATTCCAACATATGCTCCAATAATATCCCCAAGTGCCGTTATTAAAACTCCATATGATATGTAATGAAGCGTAATAGTTCTTTTAGAAAATCCAAGAGCCTTCAACGTTCCTATTTGTATTCTCTGATTCGCAGTGACTCTTGTCATTGTCGTTACAATTCCAAGAAAGGCAATTAATAAAAATACGATGGAAAACATTACACCCATTGCTTTATGCTGAGATAATTCATCATCAAACGTCATGAAGCTAATATTCTGGCGTCTGTCAGTCACAACTACATCTTTTCTATCTAGAATATCTTCTATCTTCTTTTTTAATTCAGGTGTAGCTTCCTTGGCATCAATTATAAGCTGTGTATATTTTAGATTTTCCCTATCAGGATGCATTTCATCTGACAAATATACAAAACTATAATTTCCATAGTCTGGCATCATAAGAGACCCGTCTAATATGTAATACACATACTCTGGATTTTCTCCAATGCCCTTAACAATACCATCTATTCTTTCGTTTCCAATATTAATAGACATATTATCGCCAACAGACAAATTGTTTGCTTTCGCATAATATTTTTCTATCCAGAAGCCTTCTTTTCCCTCTTCAAATGGAGTGCCTTCTACTAACCAGCATTTATTAATCGAATTTGTTTTTATGAAATGTAATAAAAGTGCGTGATCTGTATTAGCAGCATCTTTGCCATTAATAATAGAACGTTTTTCTACTGAATTTATCTCATCAAGTGCTTCAATTTTTCTTACTTCATCATCATCAAAGCCACCGCCATCAACCCAGTAATCAGCAAGGTTATATTCATCATAATAGTTACAGATGGATCTAAACCCACCTGTACTTTCTGCATCAAGTCCTGCAAAAGCAGCCATACCAACAAATGACATTAAGAATATAGACAGAAACTGTACTTTATTTTTCAGAAGATCACGAATCATCTTTCTAAATAACATTACCAGCTTACCTCTCTAGCATCCTTAATTACTTCATTTCTTGTAATACTCTTTACAGTACCATCCTTTACACGTATTACAGTATCTGCAATATCAGCAAAAGTAGAGTTATGAGTAACCATTACTACCGTTCTCTTCTTTTCTCTACTCATGTCCTGAAGAAGCTTTAACACATCCTGTCCTGTATCTGTATCAAGGGCTCCAGTTGGCTCATCGCATAAAAGAAGACGTGGATTCTTTGCAATTGCTCTTGCTATTGATGTTCTCTGTTGCTCACCACCAGATAGCTGGGATGGGAACTGGTGCATATGATCTTTAAGTCCAACTTCTGTTAGTGCTTCTATTGGATCCATAATATCTTTTTCAATATTTTTCATAAGGGCAACATTTTCATACGCTGTTAGTGTTGGTATTAAATTATAAAACTGGAATACTACACCAACATTTGATGCTCTGTAACTTGTAAGCTGATTATCAGAGTATTTAGTAATATCCTGTCCATCAAAAATAATCTCACCACCACTTGCTCTATCCATACCACCAAGCAGGTTAAGAAGTGTAGATTTACCTGCACCTGATGGGCCAAGAATTACAACCATTTCGCCTTCATATATTTTAAGATTTGCATCTTTTAAAGCGTAAAATACTCTGTCGCCTCTTTTGTACTCTTTGGATACATTTTTGAACTCCATTAGTAACTTTTTCTCAGAGTCGGGCTCACTATTTCTTCCATCACTATCTACAGTGTCTTTTGATGAAACATTCTCGGCATTTGGCAATTCATCAACATTTATAATATTAAGCTCATCTGTTTTATTCTTATTGAATATACTCATTTTGATATAGCCTTCTTACCTACTTCTGAATCAGTCACTGAATCAATAATAACAACGCTACTTCCTGTAAGACCGTCTATAATTTCCACATTATTATCATTTACTATTCCTGCTACAACATACTTCTTTTCAATCACCCCATCAGATATTATGTAAACAAAATCACCTTTATCGTCACTATATAAGCCTTCTCTTGAAATTGTTAATGCGTTATCTTTTTCATCTGAATAAATAGTTACGTCTGACTGAATACCAAGAAAAATACCGTCTCCTGGATCATCAACGCTTACGGAAACTTTCACCTTGGCATTATCTGATGTACCACCTGTTGCAAATCTATTAATTCTAGTAACCCTACCATCATAGCTAGTACCAGAAACAGTTATGCTTGCTCGCTGGCCTTCTTTAATCTTTCCAATATCGTATTTTGATATTTCTACATCTACCTTTACATCATCTGCACTTTCTAATGTAAATAGAGGAGACCCTTTCGTAACAACAGCTCCCTTCTTAGTAGAAACTTCTGTAACGATTCCTTTCATATCAGATGTAACACCAGCCATGGCTGTAGCAAGGTTATCTGCTGCTATATCAACTGATAACTGCGCCACTTCAACATTTTTCATTAGTGAGTCTTTCTGACTTGAGTTTAATATCTGACCTTCAAACTGATTTGCCTGTGTCTGAGCCTGAGTCCAGTTCCTTGTAATATCTTCCATCCAGTTAGACTCTGCTACAAACTTTCTATATTCATCTGGTGACATCTTAGCAGTAGGAAGATTTGCAAGATCCTTATTTAATCCGGCTATATCTCCCTGAAGCTTTTCAATATCTTTATAGATGTCTTGAACTTCCTCTTTTGTATGATCTTCAGCATTAATATCTGCCTGCTTTTTGCTTATTTCTCCCGTTTTATCTGCAATACTTGCACGGATACATTTTTCTACTTGAGCAATATCCCAGTTCTCGGCATATTGATCTGTATCAAGCTTGTCTGATCCGGCTCTTGCAAAAGCATATAAATATTTATAAGCCTCAATGTCTGAATTTGCCTGATTATAAATTGCAGCTCTCTTATTACTTGCTTTAACCTCTCCATCAGCTGATGACTGGGAATACTCAGCAGTTAACTCAGCGTTAGTTAATGAATTTTCTAAATCTCTTGTATCAAATTCAACAATTTTTTCTCCGTTATCTACAGTATCTCCAACTTCAATATCAAACATTTCGATTGGAGCTGATACCTCTGCATAATATGTAACTGACTTCTCTCCATGAACAATTCCTGTAACTTCTATCTCATCAGAGATAGATGTATATACTGGATTTTCAGTTATAAACTCTTCTGGCTTTACGGCACATCCCTGTAAAGAAAGCACCGCTCCACAAATAAGTGTAAGTCCACCCACTACCATGAGTTTCTTTTCAAATTTCATAATATCCTCCGAATAAACAGTTAAATCAAAACTGATTCATTACATAATATAAAAATTTAACAATTAGTTTCCAAGTAATAACTTGTGTTAGTCTCAACAAACTACATTATATTGTATGTAGCAACCGTTTGTCAATATTTTCGCATAATATTTAGATCTGGTAAATAACTACTCTTCGAAAAATACATGGTTAATTATTGCTGAAATTTCAAATTAAACTTATCTATTTTGCTAATTTAGCAAAATAGATTTATACTGCAACTTTTAAAAGAGAATACCATGGCTTCTCTGCCTTATCATCAATGTATATATCTGCAGTAATCTTTCTAGAATTTGACCCATACTTTTCAACTATTTCTGGAATATTATCATTTACCGCATCAAACATTAGTCCATATGAGTTACACCACTCAACAGCCTGTTCTAATCGCTCTCCCGCCCTACATGACCATAAGATCACCTTATTACCAAGACTCTTCCTATATATAAGTTCACCAATAAGTTTAAGATTTGGTGCTCCTATTTCAGGCCAGCATTCATCGCATAGCGTTCCATCAAAATCTACTGCTATGATTGTAGGAACAGTTATTTCCTTTACAGCTTTAAGCTCCTTTATCTCATTTTTGCCTGTATTATTTAAGATATTATTATTCATATTGGATACGCCCCTTTCAGATAAAATCAATTCTTAACTACATAATGATTGTATCCAATATGATGTACAAAAAACCGGACAGCAGAACTCATATTTTATGTAAACCAAATTCTTTATTGCAAAAAATTAGCTATATGATATAATTTGACAATGTATTGCTGACATGGCACAGTCGGTAGCGCACCTCATTGGTAGTGAGGAGGTCACGAGTTCGATTCTCGTTGTCAGCACACACTGTTACAATGCTTATATAGATGTAACACGCTTTGCGAGTTACATCTATGATTAGCGGTCGTCAAATAAAGTCTTTCATGCTAGCATGAAACTTTATTTTCCTCGTCGCTATAACAAAAAATCAAGGCTATAAACGCCTTGATTTTTTATTATCTATATTTGATCAACTTCTTATAAACCAACACCTGCTTTAATGTCTTCGCGCATATCTATAACAGCTGCTCTTGCCGCATCTGCAAAGTTTGCTTCACCATATTTAGCATATTTTTCCTGTTTATATGCTGCAATAATTCCTCTTGATGAATTAACTACTGCACCAAGTCCATCTGCATTAAAGAATGGCTTAAGATCTGAACCCTTACCACCCTGAGCGCCATATCCAGGAACGAGGATATATGATTTTGGCATAATATCACGAAGTACTTTACCCATTTCAGGATAAGTAGCACCTACAACTGCACCTACATTTGAATAATCTCCATCCATTGATTCACTTGCCCAGGCAGCAACCTTTGCTCCAACTTCTTCGTATAAAGGCTTACCTGTATCCTGAAGGATTCTATCCTGGAACTCGCCACTACTTGGATTAGATGTCTTTACAAGAATAAAAATACCTTTATTAAATTCATTACATGCCTCAATAAAAGGCTTAATTCCATCTGTTCCAAGATATGGGTTTACTGTTGCAAAATCCTCGTCAAATCCAGCGAATGCCTTATCACCAAGCATTACCTTTCCAAGGTGTCCTGTTGCGTATGCCTTTGAAGTAGAACCGATATCACCTCTTTTTACATCACCGATGACTACAAGTCCTTTTTTCTTTGCGTATTTAACAGTCTTCTTAAATGCCTTTACTCCAGGAAGTCCAAACTGCTCATACATAGCAATCTGAGGCTTAACTGATGGAATAAGATCATATGTAGCATCTATTAATGCCATATTATATTTAAGAACAGCTTCTGCTGCTGCTTTTAAGCTAAACTCTCCAACTTCTTTAATTGCATCATCAATAAGCTGCTTTGGGATATAATCAAGCATTGGATCAAGTCCTACGCAAATTGGTGCATTTGTTTTTTTAATCTTTTCTACAAGTGTACTTACCATTTCTTTCTCCTTTGTAAAAAAGGGGAGCAAAAGCTCCCCTACGGTATATAGTTATACTAAAACCTCATCCGTTTTTAATGCGTCTACAAATTTCTTGATATTTGAGACATTTGCGAACTTTGTAACCTGTCCATTTGCTGAAACAACAAGTGTTGGTGCCTGCATAACTCCATATTTCTTAGTAAGCTCTACATTTTCCTCTGCATCAATAAGTACATAAGGAACATCTTTAAGCATCTGCTTTGCTATCTTACAGTTTGGACATGTCTTAGTAGTAAATAAATATGTAATATTGTCTACCTGAGCAATATCAACATCATTGTTTTCATTTGAAAGAGTAACCATCGCTGTTACTGGGCGCTTCATTGAAGAATTCTCAATGTCATATACGACTCTGTTCTTATATTCCTGAGCCTTACCATCATTCCAGTTCTGTACAGGACGGTAGTAACCAGTAATTCTTGAATATACCTCTGTTACTGCTCCACAGTGAGGACAAGTTTTCTTTTCTCCTGCAAGGTATCCATGCTCCTTACAAACTGAATATGTTGGTGAAAGTGTATAATATGGAAGCTTATAATTCTCTGCAATTTTTCTAACAAGACTTGCAGCTGCTTTCCAATCTGGAAGCTTTTCACCAAGGAATGCATGGAATACAGTACCTGATGTATATAGAGTCTGTAAATCATCCTGAATATCAAGAGCATCAAAAATATCTGCTGTATAGTCAACAGGAAGATGTGAACTATTTGTATAGTATGGTGTGTCACCAGGATTTCCAGCAGACTTAATTGCTGGCCATCTCTTCTTGTCATGTTTAGCAAGACGATATGATGTACTCTCAGCTGGAGTAGCTTCAAGGTTATATAAGTCTCCGTACTTTTCCTGATAATCAGAAAGTCTGTCTCTCATATGGTTGAGAACATCCTTTGTAAATTCCTGAACCTTCTCATCAGTCATATCACCACGTAACCAGTTAGCATTAAGTCCAACTTCATTCATACCAACAAGACCGATTGTAGAGAAGTGATTGTTGAATGTACCAAGGTATCTCTTTGTATATGGATATAATCCCTCGTCAAGAAGCTTTGTAATAACTCCTCTCTTAACCTTTAAAGATCTAGCTGCAATATCCATCATTCTGTCGAGTCTCTTATAGAAATCAGCCTTATCCTCAGCAAGGTATGCAATTCTTGGCATGTTAATTGTTACAACACCAACTGAACCTGTGCTTTCACCTGATCCAAAGAAACCACCTGATTTTTTACGTAATTCTCTTAAGTCAAGACGGAGTCTGCAGCACATACTACGTACATCACTTGGCTCCATATCTGAGTTAATGTAATTTGAGAAGTATGGTGTACCATACTTTGATGTCATTTCAAAAAGTAATCTGTTATTTTCTGTATCCGACCAATCAAAATCACGTGTTATTGAATATGTAGGGATAGGATACTGGAATCCTCTTCCGTTGGCATCACCTTCAATCATTGTTTCAATGAATGCCTTGTTAACCATATCCATTTCTTTTTTACAATCTTTATATTTGAAATCCATCTCCTTGCCACCAACAATACAGTTGAGTTCAGCAAGGTCATTTGGTACTGTCCAATCAAGTGTTATGTTTGAGAAAGGTGCCTGTGTACCCCAACGGCTTGGAGTATTAACACCATATATAAATGCTTCAATACATTTCTTTACTTCAAAGTAAGATAAGTTATCCACCTTAACAAATGGAGCAAGGTATGTATCAAATGAAGAGAATGCCTGAGCACCTGCCCATTCGTTCTGCATTATGCCAAGGAAGTTAACCATCTGATTACAGAGAACTGAAAGATGAGCTGCAGGAGCAGATGTTATTTTACCATTAATTCCGCCTAAGCCTTCCTGAATAAGCTGCTTAAGTGACCATCCTGCACAGTATCCTGTAAGCATTGATAAGTCATGGATATGAATATCTGCATTTCTATGTGCTTCAGCAATTTCATCATCATAGATTTCTGATAACCAATAGTTTGCTGTAACAGCACCTGAGTTTGAAAGGATAAGACCTCCAACAGAATAAGTAACTGTTGAGTTTTCCTTTACTCTCCAGTCTTCAACCTTAACATAGCTATTTACAACATCCTTATAATCAAGGATAGTTGATTTCATATTACGGATTTTTTCACGATTCTTACGATATAAGATATATGCCTTAGCTACATCTGTGTAGCCGGCCTGTTCAAGAACTGTTTCTACTGAATCCTGAATGTCTTCAACAGAAATAAGACCTTCTTTAACTTTATTCTGAAAATCAGCTGTAACCCTTAATGCAAGAAGATCAATCATATCGTTATTATATTGCTTCTCGCAGGCTACAAAAGCCTTCATAATAGCGTCATTTATCTTTGTGAGATTAAACTCTGCTATTTCTCCATCTCTTTTAATTACTTTGAACATCCCTTACTATGCTCCCTTCTCCAAAATCCCCCACATCGACTGCCTGAGTCAACACATTTTTTGAAATTTTAAAAAAATTTGCAAAAACTATGAGACACGTACTCAACAAAGTACGCGATTTTAAAAAAGTATAGCATTATAAAAAATGGATGTCAACGAAAAACACTAGATATTGTAGTTTACATAACCACTATTTTTATAAATAACACTACATATGGTTTATCTGGTGCTTAAAAACACGTTCTCTCTAAGAGCTTCAGCGTCGTCTGGATAGAGTGAAATATACTCTTCCATAAGAATAGCAGCTGTATTGAAATCATGTAAATACTCATTTGCCACTATTCTGTTAAACATCAGACTCTGTTTATATGACATGTCGTTAGATTTGAGTCCTGCCTCAAATGAAGCAAGGGCACCTTCGTAGTCTTTCTGATTGAATTTAAGTTTACCTAATTCATTATAAACTTCAGGCGCATCAGTATCATCTGTTATGTATTGTTCATATAATGTCTGCGCATAATTTGGATCTCCAAGCGCTTCATATGTCTTACCAATATAAACGATGCCTTCTGCCGTATTTTTCGTCTCTTTTGCCTCTTCAAAGTAGTTTCTAGCCTGCGTAAAGTCTCCAAGATAATAATTAAATACTCCTAACTGATATGTAGAAGGCTTAGCTACATTTTTTAATGCAAGGTTAATATATGACTTGGCATCGTTATCAAATCCTGCCTCGACAAGATCTTTATAAATTCGAATATATAGTTCTGGACTAGTTGAGTCAATAGATATCGCTGTATCGTAGTCATTTTTAGCTTCATCGGTCTTTTTCATATCAAGTGATATTTTACCACGCAAATAATATGCATCTGAAGCCTTTTTATCCAGTGACAAAATGGATGTGTATGTATCATATGCAGCCTGTAAATCTCCCTTTTTATACTGGGCAGTTGCCAGATAATAATTCACATCATAATCAATTGCTTTTATTAATCCATTTGATTCATGTAATGATTTTTCAAGATTAAGAATTGATTCATCATAATTTGCAAGACCAAGATTAGCAATTCCCTCTCCTCTGTATACGAGTCTCATGTCACTGTTTTCATTTTCTGATTCTTTAAAATAATTAAGAGCATCAGAATAATTCTGTGACTCTAGAGCTTCAATACCCATCTGATAATTTGTTTTTGCCTTATCAGATTCACTACAGCCACTAATCATAGCACCAATACAAATTGCCGCTATAATCGCTTTCATATTTTTACTTTTTAATAATGCTAATCTGTTTATCATCGTTGGTCACTCAACTACTTCTTTTTTATTTCTTATTCTCTTCTTTGTACTCTTCTTCTCTTTTTTACTATCTACTGTGCTCTTTATTGTTTGTACGCTTTCTTTAACATTATCCATTACGTGCTGAACATTTTCAAGTGCATTATCTCTGGCATCCTGAACGCTTTCTTTTGTTGTGTCCGTAAAAATGTCTTTGTAGAGCGTTATAACTTCCATAAGTTCAGCCTTTGTTTCCTCGTCCACATTTTCCATCGCGGATATAAGTGACTTTATCACCCCATATTTTGCTAATAAATCCCCCTGGAAATCATTTAGATTTGAGAAACCGGCCTCCTTAAATATTGCGAAGAAATTTTCCGAAAAATCCTTTGCCTGTTCATCTGTAATCTTTGATGCCCATATATTAAATATTTTATTTCTTAATATATATACATTTTCAACATTATCTGCATATTTAAAATCATATCCATTTACAATCCAGTTAAATGGGCTGTGCTGGCTTATTCCTCTTTTATGGCATAAAACCACTTCGTATTTCTCTGTGGTTGCCTGCATCAAACCAAATATAGATTCTCTTGGTACGTATTTTAATATTTTATCCTTTATTCTAAAGAAGCCACTACCTTCTAAAATCTCCTTTTTGAAGCCAGGACCATCATGAGAAAATACATTAATTATTCTATTCTGAATTGATTCACTTACGAACATTGAAGCATATACAGCAAGGTTTCCACCCTTAGAGTGTCCTCCAACGTAAAAGTCGCCCTCTATTTTTTCTGACACAAGATTAAGATACCAGACTGCTTTTTCCTGAGCTGGAACAGGAGTCTTATATATCATGTTAAAGTCTTCCTGCCACCCAACAAGGTTATCACCAGTGCCTCTATACACAACATATGTCACGCCATTACTGCACGTTGCTGTTACTGCAGAAAACTGTATTTCTGCATCTGCATCTATTATATCAACGTAATTACTTAGCTTAATTGTTCCAAATCTTTCACTTGCTGCTGCCGCATCAAATAAGCCCTTATTTACATTTGCGTATCTGACATCACCAAAAAGATCTGCCACCTTATCAGACTCTGCAATATCTTTAATGCAAACCCCTTCATTATTTAAATAAATTCTATCATCTACACCATCAAATTTAAGATATGAAAGCTGTGATAGAATAAGGCTATCTACAGGATTAAGTGGCAGTTCATCAAATGTTTTATTTCCATTAATCTTAACGTATCGCGTTATATTCATAATATACTTCCTATTATTCAAACTATAGCTATATTATATACGAAGTCATATAACATAAGGGGCCGAAAGAAAACTTTCGACCCCTTTTATCATCATTTAATAAATAATTATTCAATAACAAGCTGGCTGTAAATATCGTCTGGAACAAGTGCAACATATGTCTTACCTGTGTTAAGAACGATTTCAGCACCATCTTCACCATAGTAGTGTGTAGGATTAATATCCTCATCCTTTGACCATGTAATCTTTGTAGCCTTACCCTTTGTGATGTAGTAGCCTTCACGATCAAAGTCTTTTGCATGGAACATCATGTATCCATTGTCATCAAATACAACGTATCTTGCATTCTGGATTAAGAGGTTTGTAAATGCAAGCTGCTCATTGTTGTTACCTGGATCAACATGGCTCTGACCATACTCTGAATACTTATATGTCTGTGATGCCTCATCATAATCAAGAACTGGCTTGTTGTGCTTAAATGGCATTGCAATATGTGTTGCTGACTTTACATCTGAGTACTGTGAAAGGTCGTTTGGCTTACTTGCTGAAGTAAACTGATAATGAGGTCCTCTGTAGTAATCATTATATGTAACTGAGTATCCCTTGTTTGAGAAGTTCTTATCAAGATCTCCTGGAAGAATGTACTCAGTAAATTCTCTTGCTTTACCGTTATCTACACGTGAGAATGTACCTGAAAAGTTCTCAACATAATCATTTGCAAGATAATCATCAATGTAGAATGGGCCACCATCATGACATACAACAGCATTCCACTCTGGAGCGATAACAAGGTTTGTAGGACGAGTTGAACGAATTGATCCCAACTGCTGGATGCTACCCCAATCCTTAACAAGAACCATGAAACGTGTTACACCATCATTTTCCATACTGTTTGTCATTTCATATACAACATCTGCTGTTGATAAACCATAATGTGGAAGAGCTGTCTTCTCATTATCTACCATAACAGCAATAGGTCTCTGATCTTTAAGAGCTTCATCTATCCATTCATTTGTAAGCTCACTTCTAACGCAGCCTTCTTTGAATTCCTCTTCTTCAGCTTCTGGCTCTGTAGTAATTGTTGGCTGTTCTGTTACAACCTGAATTGTAGGAGCTTCTACTGCTGGAGCTGCTTCTTCATCCTTCTTACAACCTGTTAATGCAATAGCACCTACTAAAGCAAGAACAAGAAGTACGTAATTCTTCTTCATAATAATCCTCCGCTATTTATACTAAATCTTTACCCCAAAATTCCCAATAACCCAAACATTATACAACATATATGCATCTTCTTCAATATTAAATACCAATTATTTGATAAAAGAAGGATTTGGGAAATATCTAACAAATGCTTTTCCTAAAATTTTATCCCTATAAACAAAGGTGTTATTCCAATATCTGGCGTCATAGGAATTATTTCTATTGTCTCCCATTACAAAATAAGCATTCTCAGGCACTTCAAAAGGTCCAAAGTCGCCATATGGTTCTCCATTTATATAAGAACTTTCATCAAGTGCTGTTTCATCATCATTAAGGTATACCTTTCCGTCCTTAATAACTACTGTATCTCCTGGAAGACCTATTATTCTTTTAATAAAAAGCTGACTTTCATCATCTGGAAACTTAAATATAACTATATCTCCTCGCATAGGATCTTCCTTATTATAAATAAGTCTGTTACCAAACACCCTGTCCCCTATCATTATTGTATTTTCCATAGAAGCACTTGGAATTCTGGCATTTACCACTATGAAACCGTTTAAAATAACAGCTGCACCAATGGCTATAACAAATACCATTATCCATTCAATCAAATCTCTTCTCTTCTCTTTATCTGTCATACAACCCTCTTGTAATTAAGTCTAAATTTATCCCTTATTATACCTTATTCTTATGGTTTATGGGGACAAAAAATAAAAAATACTATATAATAAAGAAGTTATTATGTAGAGGTTAAAGATGTCGTTTACAAGTGTAACTTTTTTTATATTTATACCTATAATACTTCTAGTCTATTTTTTGCTACCATATAAATACAGATATATATGGCTTCTTTTTTGTAGTTACTTCTTTTACACGACTCAGAATACGTCTTTCACTACTCTGTTAATTATTTCTACTATTACTACATGGATATGTGGAAATATCACATACGCACTGAAAACAAAGGCAACCAAAAATGCAGCTGTCGCAATTGGAGTAATAGTAAATCTTTCTATTCTTGCTATATTTAAATATGCAAACTTTGCACTTTCACTATTTAATTCCGAAATTAAACTTAGCTTAATTCTTCCAGCAGGCATATCATTCTATACGTTTCAGTCTATAACATACATCATCGACTGCTACAGAGAAGAGTGCGAACCCGAGCATAATATATTCAAATATGCTCTCTTTGTTTCATTCTTTCCACTAATTCTGTCTGGTCCAATTGAGAGAGCTAAAAATCTTTTACCAAAGCTTCATTGCGCATATGATTTTGATGCTATACGTGCAAAGGATGGTCTTAAGTTTATTCTATACGGCTACTTCCTTAAAATGGTAATCGTCGCAAGACTTAATATTCTCACTGACACAGTATTTTATGACTATCTTAATAGAAATGGTTTTGCAATATTAATTGCAATACTTGCGTATACTATACAGATTTACTGCGATTTTGCAGGATATTCAAATATCGCCGTTGGAATTTGCAAAATAATGGGCATTGATATTATAAGAAACTTCAGACAGCCTTATTTTGCTACATCAGTTGCAGATTTCTGGAGACGCTGGCACATTTCACTCTCTACCTGGTTTAGAGATTATTTATACATCCCTCTTGGTGGAAATAGGAAGGGGAGCCTTAGAAAAAGAATAAACATTCTTATCGTGTTCCTTTTATCTGGCATATGGCATGGTGCAAACATAACCTTTGTTATCTGGGGCTTATTAAATGGAATATATCAGGTGGTTGGAGATTTATGTAAACCCGTAAAAGCCTCAATACAAAGCAAATTGTCTGGTAAGTCGTATAACGTTATGTCAACAATACTTACTTTTGTATTAATTAGTTTCACCTGGGTATTTTTTAGAGCCTCCTCTGTATCAGAAGCCTTTGCAATACTCTCACGCCTTACATCATTTAATCTAACACAAATATTTGACGGAACTGTGTTCACTGTAGGGCTTGGACATAACAATTTATTCTTTGTAATTTTAGCAATAGTTATTCTGTTAGTCTCTGACATCTTATGTGAGAAAAATAAATGTGATGTTTCAATGCTTATGGCAAACACAAAGCCTTACATTAGATGGGCAGTTTATTATGTCATGATAATTATGATTATTCTATCTTGTAATTTAAGCACACAGGAATTTATATATCAGCAGTTTTAATTATGAAAAATAAAAATATTAGCTTTGCATTAAAGTTCATATTTGCACTAATTCCATTGATAGCGATACTTCTGTATACGCTTTTATTTCCTATGGGATATATGGATTCTGAATACCCTGCATGGAAATATTCAAAGGATGTTTCCGAAGGAAGGTTAAATCCATTTGAAACAGATGGTCCTACAGCATCTATTGGAAATGTACCAAATAACTCTACAGTAATTATTGGAGACTCAAGAGCAATGGCTGACTTAAACCCACTGCTTTTCTCAAATGATACAGTTAACCTTGCTGTAGGTGGTGGAACATCAATTGAAATGTTCTACACGCTTAAAAGATATGTTAAAAACCATGGTGCACCAAAGAATGTTATTGTCATGTTTGCGCCATTCCACCAATCAATAATTGATAACTTTTTTGAAAGAGATTTGTTTTTTAACTACCTGACAATACCTGAACTTTATGATTTATACGGATTTGCTCATATTGCACATTCAGAAACACTTTTACAGGAAAATTACGTAGAAGAAATCATCAGCTGCAGATTAAGAGCTCCTGAAAAATATCTTCCACCTCTAATCAATGCAAAAGGATATATGCGTTATGATGTAAATCAAGGAAGCTTCGATATAATAAAAGCCCAAAAAGGACATGCCTTATTTGGCATTCTTGATGGATGTTCAGATTTAAATTATGAGACAAGCTACTATGAAATGCATAAAACAGGCGATGCACTGCTTCTTAATATGTATCTTACAAAAATCCTTGATTTGTGCAAAAGCAATAATATAAACGTTATCTTATCGCAGCCGCCAATGAATAAATCAAGCTATGATAATTTACAGGATACATACGTGAATGAATTTACAGAATACATAGAAAGCATTGCTTATAAATATCCTGACTTTACTATTAATCCAGAAATCACATACATGGATGATATGTATTTTGGCGATTCATCCCATCTAAATGCCAAAGGATCAACCGAATTCACTAATACATTTTGTCAAAAATACGGTTTTTAAAAGGTGACCACTTAGAGTGATCACCTTTTTATAACTAACCAAATATACTATTTTTCTTCACTAAGAATAATCTTTCTTGTCTGAGGTGCTTTAAGTAAAATAACTGCTCCAATAGTAGTGAAAATGATTTCTGGAACCATATATGCACCATTGTATAAAAGGCTATACAATACAGAACTTTCTGTTGAAAATCCGCCCCAAAGCTCACCAAAGCTATGCCAGATAACAACACCACTTAAGAAATGCATAAAGAGTCTTAATACCATTGCTAAAACACAACCGCATATCCATCCACCAAGACCTTCTTTTTTGAAAAGTCCAGCAAGTCCAAGTACTGTGAATGCTAATAAATAGTCAATTAAAATACATGCAACAAGTGATACTGGTGTAAGACCCCATCCAAAAAGTCCATCCATAACACCCTGTGCAAACTGAATTAATGAGAAAACAAATGAAACTGCAAGTCCATTTTTCACACCATTCTTAATTGAAAAAATAACGATTGGGAGCATTGAAAGAAGTGTAACTGAGCCGCCCCATGGCATCTTGATGATTCTGATGAAGCTAAGAACAGTTGCGAGAGCAACCATTGCTGCACCTTCAGCTATGAGTTTTGTTTTCTGTGACATAAAAAAGTCCTCCTATAAATAAATTTACGGAGGGGACTACTTGCATTTGCATTATTTATCCAAAAGGATATATACTTCTGCGCTTCCTTACGCCGGTATTGTCCGGATCAAGTAGTGAGGGTCTAAATCTCAGGGCTTACGCCCTCCCCTAGCAACATTCGTATAATATAGTTTTATTATTGTTTTGTCAAGATGAGCTTCTTTGTTTTATGTAAACCAGAACCAAATACTTACTAATACCTATCCTTAATTAGTAATAAATATCCTTCTTTTACTGATATTTCTGCAGTTTTACCCTTTAATGGTTCGTTACTGACAGCATACTGGTATGATGGTGAAATAACTGCATCATTAAGTAAATACTTGGCGTTTTCTATCGTCACACCTTTAGCTTCTCCAGCAATAGCTACTAATGAGAAAAATGGCCAGTTGTCAGTTACATATCCTTTATTATTTCCTATTAAGCAAACTTCAGAGAAATCATCTACAATAGTGGCTTTAATATTTCTATCATATAAATACATAAGCACATAGACATTTACTAAACCGTGATCTAGTCTGTCTCCAAGAGCTCCTACAAGAAGCATCTCTGTAAATCCTCGTTTAATAGCTTCTTTTACTGCAAACACAGAATCTGTATCATCTTTTTCTGTTGGAAGAACAATGGTTTCGACATTTCGATTTGGGTTTTCATGAGAATCAAAATCCCCAACAATTAAATCTGCCGATGTATCGACTCTGCTTAAAAATCGGTCTTCATGCATTAGTCCACTATCACAATAAATAAAGAAATCGTCCTCTTTAAAATAAGAGCTAACAAACTCATAATCTTTAATTTTTGAACCACATATTATTACTGCTCGACTCATATATCACCGCTTGTAATTTACATAACACATTACCATAATTTATATTATGGTAAACTATTTTATTGCCCACCTAAGCTTTGTGGACTTAGATCTTGGATTTCTAACACATTCTTCAGCAGTAGGTCTAATAACATCCTCTGCTATTTCAGAATAAATACCTGCCTTTTTAAGTGCTTTAAATGATTTTTTAACAAGTCTATCCTCACCTGAATGAAATGTTAATATGGCAACTCTTGCCCCATCATTTAATATATCAGGAAGCTTTTCTAAAAAATCATATAGTACTTCAAACTCACTATTTACATCAATCCTTAATGCCTGGAATACTCTCGCACATGACTTCTTACAGGCATCTTTTTTCTCTGAATCTGATAATCCTTTTATTTTTGAAACAGCTTCTTCCACAACATTTTTTAAATCAAATGTTGTTTCAATATTAGCACCTGCTCTTCTCTTTTTTATAAGTACTTCTGCTATCTCCTCTGCATAAGGCTCATCTGAATTCTCCACTAGCATTCCAATAAAATCTTCTTTTGAAAGCTCTGCAAGCCTTTCCGCCGCACTCACACCATGTTCTGGATCAAGCCTTAAATCAAGTGGTGCATCTACTTTATATGAAAAACCTCTCTCTGGGGTGTCTATCTGCATCGAGGATACGCCAAGATCCGCTAACACAAAATCAAATTTACCGGCTTCTTCTGCCACCTCATCAATATTTCTAAAATTAGTCTGCTTAATTGTGAGGATGCTGTCATCAAATCCAAATGATTTAAGTCTTTCCTTTGTCTTAACTATTTCAATTGGATCAACATCCAGGGCCCACATATGTCCCTTGCCCTCAAGCTTTTCCAGCATAGCCCTAGTATGTCCACCATACCCTAGTGTTGCATCTAATCCCTGCTCCCCTGGCTTTATACTTAATACATCAAGTATTTCAGACACCATAATAGAAATATGCATTCCAGCAGGAGTACTGCCCTTGCTGATAACCTTTTCTATCGTGTCTGCATATTTCTCAGGATTTTGTTCTTTATATTTTTCGTGAAAATGACGAGGGTGCGTTCCTTTGTAACGCACCCTTCTCTTATGTTCTTCCATAATTACTGATTCATCTTAGCAAGCTTTGCTGTCTGGTCGGCAGCAATACATGCATCAATTATTTCCTGAATATCACCATTCATAACCTTATCAAGCTTGTAAAGTGTAAGGTTAATTCTATGGTCTGTTACTCTTCCCTGTGGGAAGTTATATGTACGAATCTTTTCAGAACGATCACCTGTACCGATCTGGCTACGTCTTAATTCTGCTTCTGCATCATGCATTTCCTGCATCTTTAAATCATACAGCTTTGCACGAAGGAGATTAAATGCTTTTTCCTTATTCTGAAGCTGTGATTTCTCTGTCTGTGAGTAAATAACAATTCCCGTTGGATAGTGAGTAAGACGTACAGCTGAGTCTGTTGTGTTGACGCACTGACCACCATTACCAGATGCTCTCATAACGTCAATTCTTATATCTTTTTCTGGAATATCTATTTCTATATCCTCATCTACTTCCGCAATAACAGCAACTGAAATTGTTGATGTATGAATTCTTCCACCTGATTCTGTCTCAGGAACTCTCTGTACACGGTGTACGCCGCTTTCATACTTCATGATTGAATAAGCGCCTGCACCTGAAATAGTAAATGTTACTGATTTCATACCACCAATACCAGTATCATCACATTCCACAAGACTGCATTTCCAGCCTCTACCTTCTGCATAATGTACATACATACGATATACTTCTGCTGCAAAGAGTGCTGACTCCTCACCACCTGCACCAGCTCTTATTTCAACGATAACGTTCTTGTCATCATTAGGGTCCTTTGGTAATAAAAGAATCTTAAGCTCATCTTCAAGTTCTTCCACCCTCTTCTTTGCGCCGTTAAGCTCTTCCTTAAGCATCTCACGCATATCATCGTCGCTTTCTTCATCAAGAAGCATAAGGCTGTCTTCGATGTCCTGCTTTGCTTTTTTGTATTCGTTATAAGCTTCTACGATAGGAGACAAATCACTCTGCTCCTTCATGAGCTTTTTGAATCTTGTAGGATTATCAGTAACTCCAGGGGCACCAAGCTCACCCATAAGTTCCTCGTATCTGATTAATAAATCTTCTAATTTGTCAAACATATAAAGTCCTTCCTTATTGACAATGCGTGTACGAAAACTATCTGCTTGCACAGACTACTCTATCATTTGAAGAGTAATCCTTTATTACTTTTATATCTTTATATCCGTTATTTTCAAGAATCTCTGAAACGCTTTCACCTTGATCAAAGCCTATTTCAAAAAACAATCTTCCACCAAGCTTTAGGTAATTTCTAGCGTCCTTTGCTATTCTTCTGTAGAAATCAAGCCCATCATCGCCGCCATCAAGGGCTAACATTGGATCATGATTTTTAACCTCATCCATAAGGTTATTTATTTCTTCACTCCTTATATATGGAGGGTTTGACAGGATATAATCGAAATTCTTTTCTTCTATTTCGCTGAATAAATCGCTCTTAATAAATGTTACATTTTTACCAAGAGCTTTAGCATTCTCTTTAGCAACTAATAGTGCATCCTCTGATATATCTAGAGCATACGCTTCTAAGTCATTTATGTAGTGAGTTAGTGAAATTATAATGCATCCACTACCTGTACATACATCAAGAACCTTAGCGCCATCACAGCATTCTCTCATTACTTCTTCAACAAGACACTCTGTATCAAACCTTGGAATCAAAACCTTATCACTTACCTTAAATGTAAGTCCCATAAAATCCTGAACACCAGTTATGTGCTGCAACGGAATGTGCTTAGCTCGCTTTTCTATAGCTTCTTCTATTTTAGACAGTTCATCATCAGGCATGTCATCCGTGCCATGAGTTAATAAAAAGCCTCTGTCCTTTTCGATTAAAATATCAAATAATAGTCTGATATCAGTCTTTGCGTCAGGAATATTTTCAGCTTCAAGTCGCTTTATAGAACTATTATAAACATCAGAATAAGTCATTTCTTAATGCCTCTTCTTCAGCATCAACGTCATAGTCAAATTCTTTTATCAAAAATGATTTCCAATCAAAAACTGCTGTAACTGCAGCGATTCCAACCTCTATCATATCATCATCAGGCTCTCTTGTTGTAAGCTTCTGAAGCATAAGACCTGGGAATGATAAAATCCTAATAATTATATTATTTGATTTGCCTGCAAGACGAATTATTTCATAAGAAATACCTGCAATTACTGGAATCAGAAGAATTCTTAATGCAACTCTCATTACAGGATCATCTACTCTTAAGAACACAAACACAATTATGCTGACAAACACTACAAAGAACATAAAGCTTGTGCCACATCTCTTATGAAGTCTTGAAGCTTTTCTTACGTTTTCAACTGTAAGTGAGTGTCCTGTCTCAAGGCAATTTATACATTTATGTTCTGCACCATGATACATGTATACACGTTTAATATCACTCATGCAGGAAATAACTAAAACATAAGCTACAAATATAGCCACTCTGATTACACCTTCAAGAATAGCAATAACGGTTTCATTAATGATAGCCATTCTGAAAAGCTGTGATAAGAAATATGGAAGAAGCATAAATATGCCTACAGCAAATGCTACAGAGATAATAACTGTTATAGTAGATAGAATCTTGTCTGAAAGCTCGCCAAACATTCTTTCAAATAGTTTAGGTCTTTGTCTTCTTCTCTCAACAGGCTCCTCATAAAATGTTGCAGAATAATTAAGCGTTCTTACGCCAAGAATAAGTGAATCAATAAAATTAAAGATTCCTCTTATGAATGGTATTTTAAGAAGTACCTTTGTAGGTGTAAAAGAATCATATTCTTCAAGCGCTACTTCTATTTCTCCACGTGGAGTACGAATAGCTACTGAATACATGTCTTTATTTTTCATCATAATTCCTTCAATAACGGCCTGTCCGCCTATTCCGGAAAAATGATCTCTTCTGCGTCTTTTTTTAGCCATAAAATTTTTCCCTAACTAACTTTAAAGGCCCGAGCATTCGCTCGAGCCTTTATAAGTCTTACTTACTTTCAACTCCGTATTTTTTGTTGAACTTCTCGATACGTCCGTCAGCTCTTGTTGCTTTCTGCTGGCCTGTGTAGAATGAATGGCACTTTGAGCAGATTTCAACGTGGATTTCTTCCTTTGTAGAACCGATAGTGAATGTGTTTCCACAGTTGCAAGTAACCTTTGCCTGATAAAACTCAGGATGGATTCCTTCTCTCATGATATCACCTCTCTAAAACTCAACGGAAATCAGATACTCGTATAATCTCTTGATATCTAAACGCCGCTGTTTATTGTACTGCGCAAATGCGCTTATTAACCATCTGTCTTACGAACAGCTTAATTATTGTAGCATAGGCATTACTTAAATGCAAGAAAAAGGTTTTTATACAAACTTAATCTTTTTAAGCAATTCAACATACTCTCTATTTGACTTTGTACGAACAAACATATCAAGTATCTTCTCAACAGATTCATCAGCCTTTAATCCATTAATTGCTTTACGCATTGAATTGATTGCATCCTGTTCCTCTGTTGTTAGAAGTAAGTCATCTCTTCTTGTACCAGACTTAGGAATATCAATGGCAGGGAATACTCTCTTCTCAGAAAGCTTTCTATCAAGTACCATTTCCATGTTACCAGTACCTTTAAATTCCTCGTATACAACATCATCCATTTTTGATCCTGTATCGATAAGAGCTGTTGCAAGAATTGTAAGTGAACCGCCTTCTCTCATGTTTCTTGCTGCACCGAAGAATCTCTTTGGCATATGAAGAGCTGCTGGATCAAGACCACCTGATAATGTACGACCACTTGGTGGAACAGTAAGGTTATATGCTCTTGTTAAACGTGTAATTGAATCTAAGAGAATAATAACGTCTCTTCCATGCTCAACAAGTCTCTTAGCTCTTTCTATAACCATTTCAGATACTCTCTTATGATGTTCAGGAAGCTCATCAAATGTAGAATATATTACTTCAACATTTTTACCTTCGATTGCTTCCTTAATATCTGTTACTTCTTCTGGACGCTCATCAATAAGAAGAATAATAAGATGCATCTCAGGATTATTACGTGTAATAGATTTTGCAACATCCTTTAAAAGAGTTGTTTTACCTGCTTTTGGAGGAGATACAATCATACCTCTCTGTCCCTTACCAACAGGGCACATAAGATCCATAATTCTCATTGCAACACTTCCGCCAGGTGTTTCAAGCTTAAGCTTTTCATCTGGGAAAATAGGTGTTAAATCTTCAAAATTAGGTCTCTTTGATACTTCAGCTGGAGAAAGACCATTAATAGTTTTTACAAATAATAGTGCTCCAAATTTATCTGTCTGGCTCTTTACTCTCATATTACCAGCAACTATGTCACCTGTTTTTAAGCCAAATCTTCTAATCTGGCTAGGAGCAACATAAACGTCATTTTCTCCAGGTAAAAAGTTATCACTTCTTATGAATCCATATCCTTCTGCTAATACCTCGAGAATTCCACTTGCTTCTATTCCGCTGTCGAGAGCTTTTTTCTCATCGGAAATTTCGATATCTTCTGTGGATTCTTCAGTAGCCGCTTTAGGAGATTCCTTTTCTACTTTAGTCTCTTCTGTAGGTGTAGCCTCTCCTGCTTTTTTGGCGTTTCTCTTGTCTTTTTCGTCCTGCAATAGCATAGCTTCAACAACGTCCGCTTTTTTCATAGCAGAAGTGAGTTTAATACCCCTTGCCTTTGCCAAGTCCTTCAACACAGATAGCGCCAAAGATTCGTACTTTTCTCTCATAAAATTTTAGTCCTCTTGAAAAATAAAAAATAAATAAAAATTAGATTCGACAAATACAACATGCTTATATGCGAGTGATTTGTTATTAACTATTAACTTTATATTCGTAATATATCACACTTAAAAGAAATGTACAAGTGTTTTATGTAGCATCTACAGGGAACTCATAAATAATGACAATTTTCCCATCGGCTTCTTCTCTTCTTGCATCTTCTGCAAGCCTTTCAAGCATAGTAAATACAAATGCTCTATAAGAGCTTCGTTCTTCTTTTCTTGATTCAATATCTTCACTGGAATACTCAGGTGATAAGGCTATAATACAGCGGAATTCAGCCCTTGTTGTTGTAAGGAAATGAGACACAACTTCATAAGAGAATCTCTCGTAAAACTCTGAATAGTATCTAGCAATAAGCCAAACAGCAAATCTTATATTTTCGGCACTTGTTTTTGTAACGCCACCAAACAGGCAACTAACAATATTGCCTATTTCCATTCCAGGACATTTTTCCTTTAATTCATTAAGGTCACTCTTCATTAAATCCTCAAATGAATCAATATCAAAACTTCCCGTTGTCTGCATTTTTAGCATTGCCCTAAATACATCTTCAGCAAATGCATCTTTTCTATCAAAATCGATAGTATCTTTATAATCCTCTTTTACAGCAGAAGAAATGCTTCTAAAAATTGTAGACAACTTATTATAGCTGTACTTCTGTTTTTTTAGCATCTCTGTAAGGTTCTTTATTGTAGTTTCTATTTCAAGTTTGTCGTTATCAACACGACTCTCTCTTAAATTTATTTCCTCATTTATAAGAGCAATTTCAATGGAATCACGGATTTCATCAGCGATTTCATCAATGTTCCATGGCGCAACGTATATTTTATGAATTCCATATCTGTTGGCGAGTTTTGAAATAAGAAGAGGGTCTACTACATCAATACATACATTTAATAAAATCTTTGGAGCAATCTTTCTTGTTCTTTCTACAAGAACATGAAGTCTCATATCTGGGATTTTTATGTCAACCAAAAGAAGAAGCACATCCTTCTCTTGTTCAAGAATACTAAGTGCTTCTTCTCCTGTTGTCGCTACAATAAGCTCAAAATCATCCGCTTCATTGAAACGTTCCTTGAACATATTAGCAACATTATCATTAGATTGTATGTAAAGAATCTTATTTATCATTCGTTAATTCTAACATAATCTTATTAGAACGAGCAACAAACTTTGTCATCGCTTCTGGTGAAAGTGGTCTATTTGCTATTACAGCAAGATCATATAACTGCTCAGCAAACATTGACACATTCTTTGCTTTTTTATTTGCAACTATGTACTTAACAAGTGCATTATTTGAGTTAAGAACAAGTGTATCGCCATCCGCGCCAAACATGCCCATATCCATTCCTGGCATTGAGTACATCTTCATCATATCTGCCATTCTGCGGCTTTCTTCAGACACAGTGATCATTGATGAAACATTTTCATCTTTAAGCTTTTCAACTTTAACCTGAAGCTTATCGTTATTTAATGCCTTTCTAAAGATGTCTGTTAATGTCTTTGTTTCTTTCTCGAATGCCTTCTTATCATCTTCAGAAACTTCTTCTTTAAATGTTTCTGTAAGGTCAGCATCAATTCTTGAGAATCTGATACCTTCATTCTTTGTTTCAAGCTGCTGTACAAATGGCTGATCAATGTTGTGAGTTAAGATGATCGCGTCCATACCTTCAGCCTTAAACATATTAATATACTGTGACTGCTGCTGTTCATCAGTTACATAGTAGATTGTCTTTTTGATTTCAGGCTCTTTATTCTCATCATCCTTATTTTCATCAACTACTTCAGCTTCTACTTTTTCACCATTCTCATCTGTAGCTGTCTCGTCGCCTTCTACCTTGATGCATTCAGGAAGTGTTACATATTTTCCTTCGAGATTCTTAAAGAGGATAAAGTCATTCATCTTTTCACAGAACTTATCATCCTTTAAGCAACCGAACTTAATAAATGGGCTAATGTCATCCCAGTATTTCTCATACTCTTCTTTTTCTGTCTTACACATTCCAGCGAGCTTATCTGCAACTTTCTTTGAAATGTAATCAGAAATCTTCTTAACAAATCCATCATTCTGAAGTGCAGAACGAGATACATTAAGTGGTAAATCAGGGCAGTCAATAACACCCTTTAAGAGCATAAGGAACTCAGGAATAACTTCCTTAATGTTATCAGCTACGAATACCTGGTTATTGTATAACTTAATAGTTCCTTCGATTGATTCATATTCCATATTAATCTTTGGGAAATAAAGAATACCCTTTAAGTTAAATGGATAATCCATGTTAAGGTGAATCCAGAAAAGTGGCTCCTTATAGTCCATAAATACATTTCTGTAGAACTCAAGATATTCATCCTTTGTGCAGTCATTTGGATGCTTTGTCCATAAAGGATTTGTATCATTTAATGCTACAGGTCTCTTAACTATTTTAACCTTATCCTTTGCAGGGCTTACTTCCTTGCCGTCTTCTACCTTTGCATCCTCATGGATTTCTTCAATTACTGTATCCTTATCTGTAAGTTCTTCTTTATCAATTGTTTCATACTGAGTTTCTGCACCTTCTTTTTCAAGGAAAATAGGTGTTGGCATGAATGAACAGTATTTTTTAATTATTTCTCTTGCTCTGTATTCATTTGCGAACTCAAGTGATTCTTCATTTAAGAACAATGTAATTTCAGTACCAACTTCTGTTTTTGTACCCTCATCCATTGTATATTCTGTACCGCCATCGCACTCCCAGTGAACAGGCTTAGCACCTTCCTTATAAGAAAGAGTATCGATATGCACTTCATCAGCTACCATAAATGCTGAATAAAAACCAAGACCAAAGTGTCCAATAATCTGGTCTTCATTTGTTTTATCCTTGTACTTATCAAGGAATGCTGTTGCACCAGAAAAAGCAATCTGTGTAATGTATTCTTCAACCTCTGCTGCATCCATTCCAAGACCAGTATCGATAAATTTCATAGTCTTCTTTTCTGGGCTAACAATAACTGTAACCTTATTTTCAAAATCATCTGGATATGAATATTCACCCATCATATCGAGCTTTTTAAGCTTAGTAACAGCATCACATCCGTTAGAAATAAGTTCTCTTACAAAAATATCGTGGTCAGAATATAACCACTTCTTAATTACTGGAAAAATATTTTCAGAATTAATTGATAAACTACCTGTCTTTGCCATAATATCAACTCCTTTACTTTTATTAATGAAAAGTACACTGTGTGCACTTTATTTTTACAATAGTTTATGGCGTTTTTAACGCTACATGACAATTTTAATACCTATAAAAATCAAAGTCAAGGAATTTTTAGCACTCAATATAAAAGAGTGCTAACAACGTGAGGGCATAAAAAATCCCCGATACATTGTACCGGGGAAATTATTATTCTTCTGTTGCTTCTTTTTCTGTATTTTCAGCTTCGCATGCTTCCTCTGTAGCCTCTTCAAACTCTTCGAAAGCAAAGTCTTCTGCTTTTTCTTTGTCATCGTCAGCTACAACGCCAACTCCGTCCTTTGCTTCAGCAATCTTTTCATTAATCACAACTGCTGCCTCTTTTACAGCCTTTGTAAGTACGTCCTTAGCATCTTTTGCTGTCTTATTAAGCTGAACATATTCTCTACTGTTAACAATAGCTTCCTTCTTTTCGTTGAAGAAATCTTTTACATCTTTTGTAGCTTCTGAAAAAGTATCATCTGCTTCATCACCAACTACAACTTCCTGATCTTTTTTATTTAAATAATAGTAAACTCCTGCACCTGCTGCACCTGCAATAGTTGCCACTGTTAATAACTTTGTGATTTTTCCCATGTCGAAATCTCCTTTCACAAGTTCATATTGGATACATTATACTCCTTTTTCAAGCTAAATATAAGTACCAACTGATCCACCTTCGAAAACTTTTCCCCTAACAACTACTACCTCAATAAGAGAAGTTTCGGGCTTTTCTATTTGTTCAATAAGTCTTGCTGCGGCTTCACCACCGATTTTTTCAGTATCCTGTATTATAGTCGTAAGCTGTGGCTTATAGCACTGTCCAAGCTCCACTCCATCATATCCGGCAACAGAGATATCTTCTGGAATTCTTAAGCCATTATCATTTATGGCATTTATTCCTCCAAAAGCAGCAAAATCATCTGGATATATAATACAAGATGGTGGATTTTCTAACTGTAATAATTCTTCTGTTTGCTTATAAGCCTTAGCAACATCTCTAAATGTCGCCTCACATACGTATTCCCTTGGAACGCTTACACCATTATCTTCACATGTTTTCTTAAATGACAAGAGTCTACTTCTTGTAACAGGTGATGAGCCTTCACCATGTATGTATGCGATTTTTTTATGACCTTTACTGATAATATACTGAACCAATTCCTTCATTCCAGTATTGTTATCAGAAATAACATTTATTGTATCATTAAATACATAGTCAATTGTAACTACGGGAATTTCACTTCGTAATAACTCTATTACTTCTTCGTCCTGATAATCAACGCAGGCAATAACGACCCCGTCAAAGCCTCGTGATCTACACTGATTTAGATATGAAAGTCTGCCTTTGCTTTCCTTGCAGCTATTAATAAACGCAATGGAATATCCGCTTTTCTCAGCTTTATTTTTAAAACTGTCAAGCACATGGGCGAAATAATTATGAGTCAGTCCATTGTGACCTTCATCAACAAACAGCACACCAATATTATGTGTCCTGTTAGTCTTAAGCTCCTTTGCTGCAGCATTAGGAGCATAGCCCATTTCCTTTGCTATTTTTTGAATCTCTTCTTTCGTCTTTCTCCCAATGTCCTTCTGGTCATTAAGAGCCTTACTAACTGTTGCTACCGACACCCCATATCGGTCAGCAATATCGCGCATTGTTACCATAAGAAATACCCTGTAAATGTGAACTTAAACGTTTACGCGATAATCATATCACAGCCAGGTTATTTCAGCAATACTTCTATTTTGTCGTTAGTAATTCAAACGCATAAGGCACTTATTCTTCAATAAGTCTTTTTAGTTCGTCAACTGGCATTTCGGCATATTCGGCGGCTTTTTCTATTGTAATCGTTCCATCTTTAAGCATCGCCTTTAAAAGCATTGCTTTACCTTCTGCCTTGCCTTCTGTTTTTCCTAATGCTTTGCCCTCTTCTATTCCTTCTGCTTTACCATCTTCATAAGCTTCTTTTGTAAATAGTTTTTGCCTTGTTTCAAATGTCATATCTATTGTCATATTCTTTACTACCTCACTTCCTCGTTCCCTAAAGAACTCTTCCAAGATGTGATTATCTATACAATACTCAACTGCTTCCTTTACAACGTCTTCATTTTCTCTATCATAGTCCTTATCTGCACTTTTTAGTTCTCTTACTTTATTTACAAGTGTCATGTATCCGTCAAGAACATAGGATAATTTCTTTAGGTCATTATTCTTATCTGGATTAATGTTATATACAGTACAAGTCAACTCTATACTATCTTTGCTATCACCTGCATGACTATATGCTGTTGAGAGTTTTTGTATCTCTTTTTCTGGCCTATCATCCTCTCCGTTATAAAATACAACGAATTTAGGTTTTGGTATCTTAATCAGTTTTTTACTGTATAAGTCTTTATTTTTTACCATTGGTTTTAGTATCTCTGCTAAATATATCAGAGATCTAAGTGGCATATTCGGATTATATGTTGACTGATGCTCATAGAGACTAAGCTCTGTATCAATAATAAATGCTGCATCATTTCTTACTGATAAAGATATACCTTTTTCTAAGGTTTTAATCTCTACCATTGATGGTTTAGCATCACTTCTGCCACCTAGTGCCTTATAGACATCCAGTGCATACTCTGGATACTCCATTAGCATACTAAAAACATCACTTTTGTACTCTCGATTACTCATTTGGTTCCTCCTTTAGACATGTGCAGGAATCACAAATAAGTTCCACCTGTTAATTGTGAAATCCTGCATAAACGATATGAAACTTAAGCATGAATTTCTACAACAAACAGATATGATTACAGATATTAGAACTGTACATTTGATATGTAAAATAAATGCCTGAAATCATTATAAGATTTCAGGCATTGTAAAGCAATACAAACTATTGCTAGTATCAATATATTCTATTGGAATAAATATATTCTATTTCTTCAAAATCCTCTTAATCTGTTCTGCAGCCAACTCATTTAAAGTTGCACGGAACGTGTTAAGTTGTTTTTTATGCATACACAACTTTTCATTGCAGTTTTTACAGTGTATGAATTCATTTGTATTCTCGCTAAACTGCTCGGGATATTTCCAAACTGTTAGTTCCCATTTAATAAGGATTACAAGTGCGATAAGGAGTATAGACCATGTCCCTATACTTGGTATAAAGAAAAGTGGTGTAAACATCATGGCAAAATCCCAGTTATAAATTCTGCATAATGTACAGCATTTATTTTTCAAAAACCATGTCTGGAATGGGCAGAAAAATAAAATGCAAATCATATCGCATACACCATAGAAAAGACATACAAGCCATAATATACCTTCATCTATAATATCAAGCATGTATAATCCGCCTATAAACCCATTCAGCACAATCCATATTAGAGCAACAATTACTGTTGCATGATTATCATGCATTTCAATATTTGTATCACCTGTTGGGATATAGTTTTTTCGAAAAACCTTCTGGCATCCAGGGCTTTCAAAACTTGATGGAAACAGTCTTAATATCATCTCTATCACATATATGACATCAATGACATATACAAACCAGTCAACTTTTCCATTTATTGTTACATTCCTAACTGAAATACTTATATTATTACTTTTATGAAAGATGTACCAGTATAACGCTAGTAAAAATATTAATGATCTGTAAATAAGCTTTACATAGTGCATTACTGATACTTTGCTTATTTTTTTCATCATTATCTACCCAAAATAATTATCATATACTGCAAAGAATGAAGTAGTATGTATACCCTCAGTTTTATTGTAATCAATACTATTCCAAAGGTCTTCATTTAAATTTGATGTTAATGTCTCTACAAAATTATCGTAAGTTTCCTTAAATGCTTCCTCTTTTCTTGACTTAACAATTACCTCTTTATTAAGGTCTGTCTGCTCCTCATCAAAATTACTTACACATTTTAAAATATGATATCCATACTCAGTCTCAATAATTTCACTAACCTGACCTTCAGATAAATTATATGCAGCTTCCTCTATATTCTTTGGCATCACACCTCTTCCGAAGCTGTATACACTCTTAGTATCTTCATTGTAATCAGCTGCTAATACATCGAACTCAGTGCCTTCTTTTATCTTAAGCATTATGGAATATGCTCTATTATATGCGTCCTGTTTTTCGGACTCATTAAAAGGGATTTTATTTCCATTTGCATCACTTACATAAGTCTTAATCAAAAGAGATTTTACTGTAACGCTTCTTGCTTCGTCATCACTTATTTCAGGGTTAATTTCATCCGTTACCACTTCATATACTTTATTTGCAAGAGCATACTCATAGTACATCTCTTCAATGAGTTCTTCAGTTACACCCATATATGAAATTTCTTCATTACTTAATGAATCGATATAGCTTTTAGCCGCACTCTTACAAAGGCTTAATTCTTCATTGGATAAATCAATGCCATGACTCTTTGCAAATAGTTTCATTACCTTAATCTGGGCAAGCCTTGCTAAAACCGACTCTTTGTACTGGCTTTCAACGGTACCACCATAATATGGCACATCCCATATTCTCTCACCAAATACCTCACTGTACTGGTTTTCGTTATTTACAATGTATACAAGTATTTCAGGTAAAGTACATACTTCATCTTCGATTCTAAAAACTTCTGACTCATTAAAATTTGTAGTAAGCACAACCTGTGTCTTTTTCTTGCAACCACTGAAGCTTACCAATATTAAAATTAAAATAATAAATAAATGTAATCTCTTCATAAAAATATAGGGCCTGTTAAAACAAGCCCCATTCCTTACTATTTTCTCATTGCTAAAATCTTTTCTTTTAGCTCTCTTGCTTTATCTTTCATTCGGCTGTTTGCAGATTTTGAGGATAAAATACTTGCGATAAGCTTCGCTGCATTATCAACATCCTGTTCCTTAAGGAATAACACTGCTAAAAGGTAATCAAGGGTTATCTCATCCATTCCTGCAATTGGGAATGTCTCACTTTGTCTTGCTGAAATAAATCCCTCTAATGCATTATGTAGAAGTTCCGCTTCATCATCAATTAATTCTGAACGAACATCTTCGAAATCTTCTGTCTGTGGATCAAGAGTTTCTCTCTTACCTCTAACTACCCATGCCATTCTTAAACATGTATATGCCTTTTCAGAATCCTTAGCTTTCTTTACAATACAGTTTGCAATAGCAAGTCTGAAACGGTAAATTGCTTCATCATATGATACGATTTTATTTCTTTCAAATCTTACAACATTTCTACTAATGTTATCTTTTACTAGCTTCGCCTGTGGAGCTGCAATAGCACCATAATACTTTGAAACAGCTGTATATGCGCAATGTGGACATGAAACAACATCATACTTTAATGTATCAATTCCATTAAATACTGGACGAAGATCTGGATCCTGCTTTACAAGTCTTGCCTTTCCTGTTTTAACAGTAGACTCCTTGAATGCTTTACCGCAAACAGGACATTCATACGTTTTTTCAAAAAGAAAATCTGCTTCTTCTACAGGTTTTGGAGCCTCTTTAACTGGCTCTGCTTTTTCAACCTTACTCTCCTCCTTAGCATAGAGTTCAGCCCCTGCAAGCTTCTCAAGGCCTAAATCTGCTAATCCTGACAAAATCCCCATAACATACCTACCTTTATTTTTTATGCCTTTAACCCAATAATAAAGTACACCATTACGGATAATAGTGCAAATATTGTTGAACCGCCTATTATAATTCGTTTAAATACTTTCGATGAAATTCTCTCGTAAAATAAACCTGTATATATTCCTTCACATACTATGCATATTGCAGCATATCTGAAATCTTCTGCGCTAAAATTATTATATCCAAGGGCGAATGAAAGGTACGCCATAAGGTATGTAATCCATGTACCAAATAAAACAACCCTTGCCTCTAGCATAAGCCCACTATTTTTACTAAATGTCATGTATACTGTTGCAATTAATCCAATAACTGCAAGCACTATAGCAAACACAAATAGTCCCCACGATAATAGCGTTAACTTATGTGATACTTCAGAAAAATCCCACTCTCCAAAAAGAGAAGTCTTAATAATAGAAATAATTACATTAAACTCGCTATAGCCCGCATTTTTACCTTCAATTGCTGGGTATACGCCACTAAGTTTAAAATCAAATATCCGCCTAAATAATGAAATATCTTCAGGAAGCTGTTCTCCAACTGGCGGAATATAATTAATCGGCATGTCCCATTTAATTATGTTTCTAATGCTCCACCATAATCCAATTGGAAATACAATTACAGCAAATATCGCATACTGAAAAATAATCTTTGATAGTTTTGAACCCTTAAATCCAGGAAGCTCTTTTACACCTTCAACCAATTTAATCAGCATTAAAATCCCAATAGGCACTGCAACGAGTCCACCTGTAAGCTTTGCTGTCATAGCAAATCCAATGGATAGCGCAACTGGAATAATTTTAATTATTGAAGGATTCTCATACCATCTAATGGCAAAATACAACGCAAGTACTGATAGAAATAATGCAAGTGCATCATTATTTATACTTCCTGCCATTATCGTAAACATAGGATGTACTGCAATAATAAGCATAGCCACGATAGGGCCTATTTTCTTATCTTCAGCATTTTCTGAAAACCTCTTATAAATACCCGCTGATAATATCAGTACTCCTATCATATACAGTGCTGTAATTATCTGTATATTTTCCTGACTCTGACCTTCAGAAAAACCAAGACATCCTGATATAAAGAGTGTAATTGCACTTATAATATGATGCAGTGGAGGCTGGAAAAATCCCCATCGACTCCTTGGGTCAAAATCCGGCAAAGCCCTGTTATTTAGCAGATATTCAATGTATGCTGCATGGCCCTCTTCTGCGCCAAAGCCTATTACATCATGTTGCCTTACCCATGTAGGTGTATAGTGAATGTAGTAGAGCTTTATAAATATTCCTATAGCAATTATGGCTATAAATATTATTGTTAAAAGCCTGTTCTTATCTTTCATAAACTAGCTTTCTAAGAACATCCTGTGTGTTCTTATTTCTTCTGGAATATCATTACCTGAATTCTTTATCTTCTGCATTACAAGATCTGACATATGAAGAGAATGCTTATTCTTTATCTCATATTTCTCTACAATCTTTGTATACATACCATTTTTAGCAAGCTCTGTTCTTATTTCCTTCTTAAATGGGCAATATTTGAACATAATATCTCTTGCTACTTTATTAAGTCTTAATGAACCTTTAGACTCAAACATGATTAAGTCCATATAGTCATGTACAAACATTTCCTTAGTACTATTTCTATACTTTCTATAATCTGATTTAATTTTTTCTCTCTGCTCTGCTGAAAGCTCTCTGTTTTTCTTGAAAGTTTCAATATAATCGCAATAGTCAGCTGTAATTGATGGATCTGACAAATCATTCCATCTAGCGCCCTGAATACGTCTGCAAAGTTCCCATCTAAACTCTCCACACATTCTGACAATTGCTTTATCTATATCATCATTTGCAAAGAATGGAAGTACAAATCTTGCAGGAGTTGTACGCTTTCTTCCTGAAATTTCCTGCCACATTGCACCCCTGCTGCCAGCAGCTGGCATAAGTATAATATCTGGATACACTTCAACCTGAACGTACTCCTTCTGAATACCCATATCAGGATTTGTGTAAACTGTTTCTCTGTAGAAGCATGAGAAATCAACTTCTCTTATGCTGTTAATATTGTCATAAATTGCTTTATATGGGACAAGCGCCTTATCAAGTGGCTTAAATAACTGATGATCTGAGAAAATAGGACAAAAAACTGTAACCTGACCAGATATAATTTTACTTGCTGAGAAGAAGAAATTATCTATTTCATATTCAACTCTCTTTACAGGGTTATTAATTAATTCTCTTTCTTCGCTCTCTGTAATTCTTCCCTCTTGTCTTAACTGACGAAGATTCATCTCATAATCAAGTGACATCTCACTTATACTTGGATTTCTTCTGCCTGCATATATTTCATTAAGCCATGCATAAAATGTGAATATATGACCATTTGAATCAGTTCCAAAAACATCTGCAAGTCTTCCTAAAAGAACTGCATTTTCAGCTCCAGCAAGCTTTTCATCCATGTATCCAAAATACATGAACATCTTTACCGGAAGTGGAATATCCTCATCGGAAATTGTTTTGAAATAACATTTTTTATATGTAAGATAGAAAGCCTTTGTTAATTCCTTTCTAAGCTTACGTGTGTCATCATCGCTACCTGCTCTGTCAGAGCACTCTGTATACTTTTTAACGAGTGCCTTTATAACCTGTGCAGTTTCCCCATCAATTCCTGCATAATCAAGAATTATGCCGAGTGACCCCTTAATCTTTGCGATTACTTCATCAATACTTAAACCCATACCTTTTCCTATCTAAATGTTACTGATTAGTTATATATTCCGCTGCATCCTGTGCATTTTCACTTTCAGGGAATTCGGACATTATCTGCCTATAATATTTATCAGCAGTGTCAACATCACCCTTCTGTCTGTATGCATGCGCAAGATTCATTAAAATATCTGAATTAGTTTTATCAAGTTCATATGCCTTCTCATACTGCTTAACGGCTTCTTCATAATCACTTGATTTCATAGCTGCCCTTGCAGCCTCTACATAAGCTTCTATTACACGAGGACCTGTGTCATCTTTAAGACCATAGTATAGTGCATTAAAGTCAGCATTTTCTGCAGCAAGTTCATCCTCTGTAATATTATCAAGGAGTTCCATTACTGCACTGGAGTTATCCCCGTTTTCAACGTATTTTGTAGCAGCCTGTAAAAGATAATCAAGAGGTCTTACCTTTCCTGATGCACCAGTTAAATCGGCAACCTTTGATTTTAGCTCATCTCTTTCTTTAGTCATACTATCAAGGGAAATAATATCCTGATTATGCTTTGCCTGTTCTTCAGCAAGCTGATCACTTACCTCGATAAACTGCTGTTCAAATTCCTGAGTCTTTTTATCAATTCTTGCAGGAAGAATAAGTAAATAGCATATTCCAACACCTACAAGAATACCAAGAAGAATGTTAATTACGCTTGAAAATCCAGCTTTTTCTTTTTCATATACAGGCTGAATTATTACATCATTTCCAACTTCATAGCTGTATACATCGCTTGATGGCCTAGCTTTCTTCTTGCCCTTTTTCCCATCAGTATTCTGCTGCTCTTCTATTTCCTTAATAATACGATTTGTTTCTTTTAGATAAGTAAGTGTTCTCGTATTATTTGCATCAATTCTAAGGGATCTTAAAAGAGTGCGTCTTGCCTTCTCATATTCTTCTGTCTCCATATAAATAAGTGCTAAAAGCTGATATCCGCTTATAAGACGCTCATTTATTGAAAGAACCTTTTTAAGCTGTATTGCTGCAAGATCATAACTTCCCTGATAGCAATACTGAAGAGCCTGATTATATTTTTTTAGGGTTTCATTTATTGTATTAAGCTTTGCCTGATTTGACTGAAGCTTTTCTATATACAGATTAGCAAGATTATCTTTGCCACCATCATAGTTTCTACTGATTATCCACTCTGACAGGGCAAGTACTGCTTCACCCATTTCAAAATACACAAGTCCAAGAAGATTTCTTGCATATGTATTTTTCTTATATAATCTAAGGCTTTCCTGAAGGCATATAACTGCCCCAGACAAATCTCTAACTTTAGCTTTTTCAAGACCTTCGTTATAGAGACTATTACTCTTAGATATTATTCTTTTATACATTAAAACGTCGGCACCACACTGAGGACATACGTTATATGCATTCAGCTGACCACCGCATACATAACATTTCATATATATACCAAATACTACTGTCCCGGCTGAACAGGAATTGTCTGAACTACTACCTGCTGATTCTGTAATGCTTTATTTTGCTCAAGCATCTGTGTAAGAAGATCTGTAACATCTGTTAAATCATGATTACGTACTGACTCTTCTACTTCGTTTATTTCCATGCTCTGTGGGAACTTTCTTAATTCTTCATCAAAATTTATCATAATACTTTTCCTTAAGAGAAATTAGTAGCTGTAATGCACTCATTTTCTCTGTCATGTGCAAACACTGTTCCAGCCATATCACTATTAACCTCATACTGTATTGAGTCAATTACAACTGTTGCACCTGCGTGCACAGTACTTGATACGCTGACCTTTCCAGCTCTTGCAAGTGCAATTGTTACATTAATGCTGTCGAGCTCATCTTTAATGTGCTCTATCATTCTTTCATCACGTAGTTTTCTTCTGTTAAGCTGTGAAAGCTTTGCCTGCTTTACTTCCTTACGCTCATTCAGAAGTCTTACATCTGTGACTTTACGGATTTCATCATTTGTCTTCTTTAGGCTATCCTTTGCACTTTCAAGCTTAAGGGAAAGGAAATGTCCTCTAACAAGAAGTTCCTGAGTTTCCCCAACAACTACCATTGTTTTATGGCCTGCTACGTTACCAAGTAGTGTTGAATTTATTTCTCCTACCGCATAAGAAGAACCACCTACAATAGCACCTCTTTTACCAGATATTACAATGCTTTTTCCGGCACTAAGCTTACTATTCATGATGATATTTGCTTCTATGTTTTCTTTGGCTTCAACCTGTGCAAACTCTATAAAGTTTGCAAAAACGCTTCCACCACTAATAATTCTTGCTTTTTTATCTCCAGCAATACCCTTCTTTAGAATAATATCGCCTTCCGCAATAAGTGTTGCTGCTTCAACACTACCTTCAACAGTAATACTCTTACTTGCTCTAATGTATGTTCCAGATAAGACATTTCCATGGATGATTACATCACCTCTAAAATCAATCTTACCAATAACATAATCAACATCACCTTTATGATCGTAAACGTCCATTATATTTAGTACGCCGTTTTTGAAATCAATACGACCATCGTGAGAAGCAGTATATACGCCTGTATCTTCGTTATATTCAAATCCGCTTCCTTTTAGAGGTGCAATATCTTTGCATGGCTGACATCTAAGCTGTCTACCTCTAACATCCATTCCGTGAGTTCCAGGAACAGCTTTGTGATATACTGCAAGCTTTTCTCCCTCGCAGACATTATCTATCATGCTCATGCTCTGGTAATCTACAGACCCATCTGAACGTATCAAAGGCTTCTTTTTTTCATCGCTGAAATAATACTCAAAGTAACCAGAGGATCCCTCTACTGGTAGAGTACCCTTTGCCACCTCAACATCCTTAAGATAAATGTTATTCTGAGTCATGTCTTCAAGACTTGAAAACATAATTCCGCCATAAACACCTTTCAACTTAAGAAAAGATGAAAGTTCTTCAACCGAATAAGCAATTCCATCTGATGGAACATCAATCATCAGCTTGGCGGTCATGTTATCTTCGGATATAGTCACTTTGCACTTGTCAGAAAACCTTGGTTCTGCCATATAACACTTCCAAAATTGTTACTTTAATGAAGAAAGACGCTCCTTAACCTGCTCTAACATCTGTGTATAATTTGCAAGCTTTTCCTTTTCTTCATTAATCTTAGCTTCTGGTGCTTTTGAAATAAACTTCTCGTTATTAAGCATTCCATTACAACGAGCAATTTCTCCAGTTAATCTCTTCTCTTCTTTTTCGAGACGCTCTATTTCTGCAGAAATATCAACAAGCTCTGCAAATGGAATGTATATAGTTGCATTAGCGATAACTACTGAAACAGCATCATCTGCTATGCCTGATTTATCCTTCTGAATAGTTACATCTGAAGCATAAGCAAGTGAAGCGAAGAAAAGCTTACCTTCATCAAATGCATTAACAATGTCTGCATTCTCAGATACAACATATACCTGAGCTTTTCTTGAAGGTGGAACGTTCATTTCTGTACGAATATTTCTGATACCACGTACAGCTTCCTTAATAATTTCAATTTCCTTCTCTTCTTTTGTATATGCTCTGTCTTCTGTGTACTCTGGCCATGAAGAAATCATAATTGATTCCTCTTCTGACTGAAGTGTGCAGAAGATTTCTTCTGTAACAAATGGCATATATGGATGGAGAAGCTTAAGTGCATCAATAAGAACTTCTCTTAATGTATAAAGCGCTGCATTCTGTGACTTTGCATCATCTGTATTGTAAAGTCTTGGCTTAACCATCTCGATGTACCAATCGCAGAATTCTTCCCAGATGAAATCAAATACTTTCTGTACAGCAATACCAAGCTCAAATGTCTCCATATTAGCTGTTACTTCTCTAACTGTTTCGTTAAGCTTTGATAAAATCCACTTGTCAACTGGCTGAAGATCACTTGCATCTGGCTTAGTGATTTCCTTGCCTTCCATATTCATCATTATGAAACGTGAAGCATTCCATACTTTATTTGCAAAGTTACGGCTGTTCTCAACTCTCTCCCAGTAGAAACGCATATCATTTCCAGGTGCATTACCTGTGATAAGAGTAAGACGAAGCGCATCTGCACCATACTTATCAATAACCTCAAGTGGGTCAATACCATTTCCTAATGATTTACTCATCTTACGACCCTGGTCATCTCTTACAAGTCCATGGATAAGAACTGTATTAAATGGGCTCTTTCCTGTATGTGCATATCCTGAGAATACCATTCTGATAACCCAGAAGAAGATAATGTCATATCCTGTTACAAGAACGTTTGTTGGATAGAAATAATCAAGATCGTCACACTTGTCTGGCCATCCTAAAGTTGAGAAAGGCCAAAGAGCTGATGAGAACCATGTATCAAGTGTATCTTCATCCTGATGCATAGCACCACCACACTTAGGACATGTGTGAACTGCATCACGGCTAACAACCATCTCACCACATTTTTCACAGTAATATGCTGGAATTCTATGACCCCACCAAAGCTGTCTTGAAATACACCAGTCACGGATATTTTCAAGCCAATGTAAGTAAGTCTTGTCAAATGACTTAGGAACAAATGTAAGATCACCATTCTTAATAGCTTCGATAGCTGGCTTTGCAAGCTCTTCCATTGCTACGAACCACTGTGGCTTTACCATAGGTTCAACTGTTGTCTTACATCTATCATGTGTACCAACGTTATGCTCATGGTCTTCAATCTTAACAAGAAGTCCCATTTCATCCATCTTCTGAACGATAACTTTACGAGCCTCGTATCTGTCCATTCCTTCAAATTCAGGACAAATACCATTCATTGTTGCATCATCGTTTAATACGTTAATAACTTCAAGGTTATGACGTTTTCCAACTTCAAAGTCGTTAGGGTCATGAGCTGGTGTAATCTTAACTACACCTGTACCAAATTCCATATCTACATATTCATCAGCAACAACAGGAATCTCTCTGTTAACAAATGGAAGTAAAACTTTTTTGCCAATAATATCTTTATATCTATCATCGTCTGGATTAACAGCAACAGCTGTATCACCAAGCATTGTCTCAGGACGTGTTGTAGCGAACTCAACATATCTTCCTGGCTCTCCTACGATTTCATACTTCATATGCCAGAAGTGACCAGCCTGATTTTCATGAATTACTTCTGCATCTGAAATAGATGTTTTACATACAGGACACCAGTTGATAATTCTGTTTCCCTTGTAAATGAATCCCTTTTCATAGAAATTAATAAATACTTCTTCTACTGCCTTTGAACATCCAGGATCCATTGTGAATCTCTCTCTGTCCCAGTCAGCAGATGAGCCCATCTTCTTAAGCTGGCTTACGATTCTGTTACCATATTCATTTTTCCAGTCCCAACATTTCTCAAGGAATCCTTCTCTTCCAAGATCTGCCTTTTCAATTCCCTGTTTCTTAAGGTGTTCAATAACCTTAACCTCTGTAGCAATTGCTGCATGGTCTGTTCCTGGCTGCCAAAGTGCATTGTATCCCTGCATTCTCTTAAATCTGATAAGGATATCCTGCATTGTGTTATCAAGTGCATGTCCCATGTGAAGCTGACCAGTAATGTTTGGTGGTGGCATCACAATTGTGAAAGGCTTCTTAGATCTGTCTACTTCCGCATGGAAATATTTCTTATCCTCCCACTTTTTATATAATCTCTCTTCCATCCCTTTTGGATCATATGTTTTTGCTAGCTCTTTACTCATCTTTTCTCCTCTATAAATATGGCGGGTTGACCGCTCTATAATCATTTTAATATTCTGTTAAGGCCCTGATGTTACACAATAACTCTGTTACGTCCAGTCTTCTTACCTTCATAAAGTTTGTCATCTGCACGTCTTATCTGATCATTAACTTTTTCATCATCAGCTCTACCTGTAACACCAAAGGTCATTGTGACGGCATGCTCTTCTCCATCATAGATAACTTTATGATCTCTGATGCTTTGTAAAATTTCAGTAAGGAAAAGCCCTGCAGCAATTTCCTCTATTCCTTCAAACACAAGTAGGAACTCTTCACCGCCCCATCTTGCAACGAAGCCCTTTCCTCTCATGCCTTCATTAAGCGTAGCCGCCACTTCTCTTAAAACGGCATCACCACACTCATGACCGAAGCTATCATTAAACTTTTTGAAGAAATCAATATCTCCAATAGAAATAGATGATTTAATACCTTCTGCTTCTAACTGATCAAGTTTCTTCTCAGCTGCACGTCTGTTATAAAGGCTTGTAAGTGCATCTCTTTCTATAAGCTTTCTAAGAGATAACTGAAGCTTTTCAGCCGCCTGACCAATTTCACCAAGCTCATCATTTCTCTTTTGTACAGTTTCATCTAATTTTGCATTAAGATTATTTCCCGAAACTTCACCAAGAAATTCGAGGATTTTCTTAATACCGTCCATTATTTGTGATGTAAATTTCACAATGATAAAACCTGTAATAATCATAAATCCAATCATTATGAGGAAGTTCTTAATGATTGCGCTATTTATCATTGCTGTAAGTCCTCTTTTTGACTTCGCAACACCAATCATTCCAAGACAAGTTTTTCCATCCATAGAAAAAATTGGCTTATAGTATGCAAAATATGGGACTCGGTTTATTTCCACGTTGTCATAGAATTTTTCAGTTTTTCCAAGAACAACATCATTTGTTATTATGTCTGCGCTTGTACGGTTAATTGATCTTTCACCTTCGCTATCGATGATTGTGGTAACCATACATATGTTGGCAAAATAAATAGATACATCCACACCTGAAACAGCTTTGATATTGTCCATTACAAGCGTTTCATCAGTAAGTGCAACATCACCCTTATATAGAGTCTGATCTTTTTTGTACACCATGAGGTTATAATCCCCTGGATATGACTGATCAAAGGATGAAAGCACGGCTTCAGCAGCACTCTTAAGTTCAACCTTTGTTTGCTCTTCCATACTCTGTCGCATGATATATGAAATGAACGATGTAACTATCAGTCCAAAAATGAAAAGCGGTATTAAAGTCATCATCAGAAAAGACGCATAAAGGCTATCTTTTCCTGAACGTTTTATCTTAACAATTTTGCTCATAATTCGTATAGTTTTTTAGCTTTCTAACACAAAAATAGAACCGCGCATACACGCGATTCTATTATATCAAATTTTATACATGTGCTACAAGGTTATTTCCGTCAAAATCAATAATAATTGTGTCCCCTTCTTTAACCTTATCTTCAAGTATAAGCTTTCCTGCTAATGTCTCAACATTTTTCTGGATAAAACGCTTTAGTGGTCTTGCTCCATATACAGGATCATATCCGTTTTCAACAATATATTTTTCGGCTTCATCAGTTATTCTTATTGCTAACTCTCTATCTGAAAGTCGCTTATTCAAATCATCTATAAGAAGCTTAATAATACCGCCTATATTATCCTTCGTTAATGGCTTAAATAAAATCGTTTCATCAAGTCTGTTTAAGAATTCTGGTCTAAAGTGAGCACGAAGATCATTCATTACAAGTTTTTCTGCATCATCTTCGATGTTTCCATCATCATCTATTCCATCAAGCAAAAACGATGAACCAATATTACTTGTCATAATGAGAATTGTATTTTTGAAATCAACAGTTCTGCCCTGAGAATCTGTAATACGTCCATCATCAAGTACCTGAAGCAAAACATTAAACACATCTGGGTGCGCTTTTTCTATTTCATCAAATAATACAACACTGTAAGGCTTTCTTCTGACTGCCTCAGTCAATTGTCCACCTTCTTCATATCCTACGTATCCTGGAGGTGCTCCAATAAGTCTTGATACGGAATACTTCTCCATATACTCACTCATATCAATTCTGACGATATTCTTCTCATCATCAAAAAGACATTCTGCCAAAGCTTTTGCAAGCTCTGTTTTACCAACACCTGTAGGTCCAAGGAATAGGAATGACCCAATTGGTTTGGTTGGGTCTTTAATTCCAGCCTTTGATCTTATAATCGCCTCTGTAACCTTTGTTACTCCTTCATCCTGTCCAATTACTCTCTTATGGAGTTCATCATCAAGATGAAGAGTTTTACTTCTCTCACTTTCATTAAGCTTAGTCACAGGGATTCCAGTCCACCTTGAAATAATCTTTGCAATCTCTTCTTCATCCACATTTTCATGGACAAGAGTCATTTCCTTTTCGTTTACTTTCTTTTCTTCATCTTCAAGGCTTTTCTTTAACTGCGGAAGCTTTCCATAGCTTAACTCACCAGCCTTCTCATAATCACCAGCTCGTTTTGCTATCTGAATTTCATTATTAGTCTCTTCGATTTCTTTTCTAATATCAGATAACTTGGAAACACTTGCCTTTTCACTTTCCCATCTGGCCATAAGGCTTTCAAACTTTTCTTTTACATCAGCAAGCTCCTTCTGAAGTGCCTCAAGTCTCTCTTGACTCATTCGGTCATCTTCTTTCTTCAGGGCTACTTCCTCTATTTCAAGCTGCATCTTTCTTCTGTTTAATTCATCAACCTCTGTAGGCATAGAATTAAGCTCTGTTTTAATAAGGGCACAGGCTTCATCTACAAGGTCTATTGCCTTATCAGGAAGAAATCTGTCTGAAATATATCTATTTGATAAAACTGCTGCCGAAACTAACGCATTATCAGCAATTTTTACCCCATGGAAGTTTTCATATCTTTCCTTAAGACCTCTTAAAATTGAAATAGTATCTTCAACAGTTGGCTCATCCACCATTACTGGCTGAAATCTTCTTTCAAGGGCTGCATCCTTTTCAATATACTGTCTGTATTCATCAAGAGTTGTAGCACCAATACTGTTAAAAATTTCATGAGCTGTCACAGTTTTGCTCTTACTCGCTGTCACAAA
>JAUNNN010000055.1 GCA_030531435.1 Lachnospiraceae bacterium | reverse complement strand
AGAAGGGAACAGGTCATGCAAGACAGGGTTCAACAAGATCTCCACAGTGGACAGGTGGTGGCGTAGTATTCGCTCCAGTTCCAAGAGATTATTCATTCAAGCTTAATAGAAAAGAAAAGAGAGCTGCTCTTAAGTCAGCACTTACATCAAGAGTTCAGGAGGATAAGTTCCTTGTATTAGATGAACTTAAGCTTGATGAAATCAAGACAAAGAAGTTCCAGGCTGTTCTTGATAACTTAAAAGTTTCAAAGGCAATTGTGATTATGGAGGATAATGATCAGAATGTTGTTTTATCAGCAAGAAACATTCCAGATGTAATTACAGCTTCAGTTAACACAATTAATGTATATGACATCATGAAGTATTCAACAGTAATCGTAACAAAGAATGCTGTTGCAAAGATTGAGGAGGTGTACGCATAATGGCTAATATTCAGTATTACGACGTAATCCTTAAACCAGTCATCACTGAAAAGAGTATGGCTTCAATGGCAGACAAGAAGTACACATTCTATGTACACACAGATGCCAACAAGACAATGATTAAAGAAGCAGTTGAGAAAATGTTCGACGGAGTAAAGGTAAAGAGTGTTAACACAATGAACCTTGACGGAAAGACAAGACGTCGTGGAAGAACAGTTGGTAAGACTGCAGAGAGAAAGAAAGCTATCGTTCAGCTTACAGCTGATAGCAAGGAAATTGAAATTTTCGCTGGTATCTAAGATAGCTAACAAATTTATGTACAGACAAGTACGATAACAAACATTTGAAAGGAGAAATAAAATGGGAATTAAGACATATAACCCATATACACCCTCCCGCAGAAACATGACAGGTTCTGATTTCGCAGAAATCACAAAGCTTGAACCAGAAAAGTCACTCACAACTTCACTTAAGAAGCATGCGGGACGTAACAACCAAGGTAAGATTACCGTGAGACATCACGGAGGCGGAAGCCGTAGAAAATACAGAATCATCGATTTCAAGAGAAATAAAGATGGTATTCCTGCAACAGTAATCGGTATCGAGTACGATCCAAACAGAACAGCAAACATTGCTCTTATCTGTTATGCAGATGGTGAGAAGGCATACATCCTTGCACCACAGGGTCTTACAGATGGTATGAAGGTTATGAACGGACCAGAGGCAGAAGTAAGAGTAGGTAACTGCTTACCACTTTCTGAAATCCCTGTTGGTACACAGGTACATAACATTGAGCTTTACCCAGGTAAGGGTGGTCAGATGGTTCGTGCAGCTGGTAACAGCGCACAGCTTATGGCTAAGGAAGGTAAGTACGCAACACTTCGTCTTCCTTCAGGCGAAATGAGAATGGTTCCAATCAACTGTAGAGCATCAATCGGTGTAATCGGTAATGGTGATCACAACCTTATCAATATCGGTAACGCAGGACGTAAGCGTCACATGGGTATCAGACCTACAGTTCGTGGTTCAGTTATGAACCCTAACGACCATCCACATGGTGGTGGTGAAGGTAGAGCACCTATCGGACGTCCAGGACCTTCTACTCCTTGGGGTAAACCAGCACTTGGTCTTAAGACACGTAAGAAGAAAAAGCAGTCTAATAAGTTGATTGTAAGACGTAGAGACGGAAAGACAATCAAGTAGTTTATAGGAGGAAAAATAAATGTCAAGATCACTTAAAAAAGGTCCTTTCGCTGATGAAAGCTTACTTAAAAAAGTTGACGCTATGAACGCTGATGGCAATAAGCAGGTTATCAAGACATGGTCTCGCCGTTCTACGATATTCCCTTCATTTGTGGGACACACAATCGCAGTACATGACGGAAGAAAGCATGTTCCTGTATATGTAACAGAAGACATGGTTGGACATAAGCTTGGCGAGTTCGTTGCAACAAGAACATACAGAGGCCATGGAAAAGACGAAAAGAAGTCAAAGGTTAGATAAGATAGTTTGAAAGGAGGTCATCCATAATGGCTAAAGGACATAGATCCCAGATTAAAAGAGAAAGAAATGCAAACAAGGATACAAGACCATCTGCAAAATTATCTTATGCAAGAGTGTCAGTACAGAAAGCTTGTTTCGTATTAGATGCCATCAGAGGTAAAGACGTTAAGTCAGCACTCGGACTTCTCGAGTACAACCCAAGATACGCATCAAGAGTTATTAAGAAACTTTTAGAGTCAGCAATCGCAAACGCTGAAAACAATAACGGAATGAATGTAGACAACCTTTACATCGCAGAATGTTATGCAAATAAGGGTCCTACAATGAAAAGAGTTAGACCTAGAGCACAGGGCAGAGCTTATCGTATCGAAAAGAGAATGAGCAATATCACTGTAGTGCTCGACGAAAGATAGGAGGAGAAGAATGGGACAGAAAGTTAATCCTCATGGCTTAAGAGTCGGTGTAATCAAAGATTGGGATTCTAAATGGTATGCTGATAAGAGCGACTTTTCCGATTATTTGGTAGAAGACTATAAGATCAGAGAGTATTTAAAGAAAAAGCTTGAAGCTGCAGGTGTTGCTAAGATTGAAATCGAAAGAGCATCTGACAGAGTAAAAGTTATCGTTTATACAGCTAAGCCAGGTCTTGTTATTGGTAAGAATGGCTCAGAAATCGAAGCTACAACAAAGCAGCTTCAGAAAATTACAAACAAGAAGTTATCTCTTGAATGTAAGGAAATCAAGAGACCTGATAAGGAAGCTCAGCTTGTTGCAGAGAATATCGCAGGTCAGCTTGAGAACCGTGTAAGCTACAGACGTGCTATGAAGTCAGCAATGACAAGAGCAACAAAGGCTGGAGTACAGGGTATCAAGGCTGCTGTATCAGGACGTCTTGGTGGTGCAGATATCGCTCGTTCAGAGTTCTACTCAGAGGGTACAATTCCTCTTCAGACATTAAGAGCTGATATCGATTATGGTTTCGCAGAAGCAGACACTACTTATGGTAAGCTTGGTGTCAAGGTTTGGATTTATAAAGGTGAAGTTCTTCCTACGAAGGCTGCCAAGGAAGGGAGCGATAAATAATGTTAATGCCTAAAAGAGTGAAACGTCGTAAGCAGTTCCGTGGCACAATGAGAGGTAAAGCTCTTCGCGGAAACACTATTTCATACGGCGAGTTCGGTATAGTAGCAACAGAACCATGTTGGATTAGATCAAACCAGATTGAAGCAGCCCGTGTAGCTATGACTCGTTACATTAAGCGTGGTGGTAAGGTTTGGATCAAGATTTTCCCAGATAAGCCTATTACAGCTAAGCCAGCTGAAACTCGTATGGGTTCTGGTAAAGGTTCAGTAGAATACTGGGTAGCAGTAGTTAAGCCTGGTCGTGTAATGTTTGAGATCGCAGGCGTACCTGAAGAAACAGCAAGAGAAGCTTTACGTCTTGCTACACACAAGCTTCCATGCAAGTGTAAGATTGTTTCTAAGGCAGACTTGGAAGGCGGTGTTTGATTATGAAGATGAAAGAATATAGAGAAGACTTACAGTCAAAGACAGCTGAAGAGTTACAGCAGCAGCTTGTCGATGCTAAGAAAGAACTTTTCAATTTGAGATTCCAGAACGCAACAAATCAGCTTGACAATACAAGTAGAATTAAAGACGTAAGACGTAACATTGCTAGAATTCAGACTGTTATTTCACAGAAGTCTAAGGCTGAAGCGTAGGAGGGAGTAAACAATGGAAAGAAATTTAAGAAAGACTCGTACCGGTAAGGTAGTCAGCAATAAGATGGATAAGACCATTGTTGTAGCGGTTGAAAACCACGTTAAGCATCCTCTTTACGGTAAGATCGTTAAGAGAACATATAAGCTTAAGGCTCATGATGAGAATAATGAGTGCAACATTGGTGATACAGTTAAAGTAATGGAAACAAGACCTCTTTCAAAGGATAAGAGATGGAGACTTGTTGAGATAGTAGAAAAGGCTAAATAATTAAGAATGAGAGGTAATAACCATGGTACAGCAGGAAACCAGATTAAAAGTTGCTGATAACACAGGTGCTAAAGAGTTACTTTGCATTCGCGTTATGGGCGGCTCTACAAGAAGATACGCAGCTGTAGGTGATGTAATCGTAGCATCTGTTAAAGATGCAACACCAGGCGGCGTTGTAAAGAAAGGTGACGTTGTAAAGGCTGTTGTAGTTCGTACTGTTAAGGGCGCTCGTCGTCCAGACGGTTCATACATCAGATTCGATGAGAACGCAGCAGTAATCATTAAAGATGACAACACACCAAAAGGAACACGTATATTTGGACCCGTAGCCAGAGAGCTTCGTGAGAAACAGTTTATGAAGATTGTTTCCTTAGCTCCAGAAGTATTGTAGGAGGTGTAGGAAATGGCAATGAGTAAAATCAAAAAAGGCGATACTGTTAAGGTTATCGCTGGTAAAGACGTCGGAGCTGAAGGCAAGGTTCTTTCTGTAGACAAGAAGAACGGCAAGGTTTTAGTTGAGGGTGTAAATGTTGTTAAGAAGCATACAAAACCTTCTATGGCAAACCAGGACGGCGGTATTGTTGAAAAAGAAGCACTTATCGATGCATCAAATGTTATGTATGTACATAAGGGAAAACCAACAAGAATTGGTTTCAAGATGGAGAAAGATAAGAAAGTTCGTTTCGCTAAGTCAACAGGCGAAGTTATAGATTAAGTGGGAAGGAGAATGAACGTTGAGTAGCAGATATAAAGATTTATACAAAGATCAGATCGTAGACGCTATGATCAAAAAGTTTGAATACAAGAACGTTATGGAAGTTCCCAAGCTTGATAAGATTGTTCTTAACATGGGTGTTGGTGAAGCAAAAGAAAACGCTAAAGTGTTAGAGTCAGCAGTAAGAGACATGGAAACAATTTCAGGTCAGAAGGCTGTAGTTACAAAGGCTAAGAACGCTGTAGCTAACTTCAAGATCCGTGAAGGTATGGCAATCGGATGTAAGGTTACACTCCGTGGCGAAAAGATGTACGATTTCTTAGATCGTTTAGTAAACTTAGCATTACCTCGTGTACGTGACTTCAGAGGTGTTAATCCTAACGCATTTGATGGAAGAGGAAATTACGCTCTTGGTATTAAGGAACAGTTAATTTTCCCTGAAATCGAGTATGATAAGGTTGACAAGGTTAGAGGTCTTGACATCATCGTTGTTACAACAGCTAACACAGATGAAGAGGCTAGAGAGTTATTAACACAGTTTGGTATGCCATTCGCAAAGTAGGCAGTGTAGATTACAAGGAGGAACATTCATGGCTAAGACAGCAATGAAGATAAAACAGCAGCGCAAGCAGAAGTTCTCTACAAGAGAATATACACGTTGCAAAATCTGTGGTCGCCCTCATGCATATTTAAGAAAATACGGAATTTGCAGATTATGCTTCCGTGAACTTGCATACAAGGGACAGATTCCAGGTGTTAAGAAGGCAAGCTGGTAATTATAATAAGGAGGAAAGTTAAATGACAACGAGTGATCCTATTGCAGATATGCTTACAAGAATTCGTAATGCAAATACTGCAAAGCACGATACAGTAGATATTCCTTCATCAAAGATGAAGCTTGCTATAGCTGAAATTCTTTTGAAGGAAGGATACATCAAAAAGTATGATGTAGTTGAAGAAGGAAACTTCAAGACTATTCGCATCGCTCTTAAGTACGGTGTGGACAAGGATGAGAAGATCATCACAGGTTTAAAGAGAATTTCTAAGCCTGGTCTTAGAGTTTATGTTGGTAAGGATGAGCTTCCAAAGGTTCTTGGTGGACTTGGAACAGCTATCATTTCAACAAACAATGGTGTAATTACAGATAAGGAAGCAAGAAAAGCTGGCGTTGGCGGCGAAGTTCTTTGCTTCATCTGGTAAGGATAAACAAGGAGGTACGGGCATGTCACGTATAGGAAGAATGCCAATCGCTATTCCTGCAGGTGTTACAGTAGAAATAGCAGAAAATAATAAAGTGACTGTAAAAGGTCCAAAGGGTACACTTGAAAGAGTAATGGTACCTGATATGGAAATTAAGGTTGAAGGTGCTGAAGTAACAGTAACTCGCCCTAATGATTCTAAGAGAATGAAATCATTCCATGGTCTTACAAGAACACTTATCAACAACATGATCGTTGGTGTTACAAACGGTTATGAGAAGGTTCTTGAAGTAAATGGTGTTGGTTACAGAGCTGCTAAGCAGGGTAAAAAGCTTACACTTAACCTTGGATACTCACATCCAGTAGAAATGGAAGATCCAGAAGGAATTGAAACAGTTCTTGATGGTCAGAACAAGATCACTGTAAAGGGTATTGATAAGGAAAAAGTTGGACAGTACGCTGCAGAAATCAGAGATAAGAGAAGACCTGAGCCATATAAGGGCAAAGGTATCAAATATGCTGATGAGACAATCAGACGTAAAGTCGGTAAGACAGGTAAGAAATAAGAAAGGAGCGTGTGAAGAATGGTTAGTAAGAAATCAAGATCAGAAATTCGTATTAAAAAGCATAACAGAATGCGCAACCGTTTTGCAGGCACTGCTGAAAGACCACGCCTTTCTGTTTTCAGAAGTAATAATCACATGTATGCACAGATTATCGATGACACAGTTGGTAACACTTTAGTTGCTGCATCAACACTTGATAAGGATGTTAAGGCAGAACTTAAGAAGACTAACGATGTTGAAGCTGCTGCATATCTTGGTACAGTAATAGCTAAGAAGGCTCTTGAAAAGGGCATTAACACTGTTGTATTTGACAGAGGAGGCTTTATTTACCAGGGTAAAGTTCAGGCATTAGCCGAGGCCGCTAGAGAAGCCGGCTTAGAATTTTAGGAGGGAGAGAACACATGAAACGTACAATCATAGATCCTAACAGCTTAGAATTAAATGAAAAGACTGTTGCGATTAAGCGTGTAACAAAGGTTGTTAAAGGTGGACGTAACATGCGTTTTACAGCTCTCGTGGTTGTAGGCGATGGCAATGGACATGTTGGTGCAGGCTTAGGTAAGGCAGCTGAAATCCCAGAGGCAGTACGTAAGGGAAAAGAAGATGCAATGAAGAACCTTATTGAGGTTGCACTTGATGACAATAAGAGTATTACACATGATTTTGTTGGTAAATTCGGTGGAGCAAATGTTCTTCTTAAGAGAGCTCCAGAAGGTACTGGTATTATCGCTGGTGGTCCAGCTCGTATCGTTTGTGAAATGGCTGGAATTAAGAACATCCGTACAAAATCACTTGGTTCAAACAACAAGCAGAACGTAGTTCTTGCTACAATCGAGGCACTTCGTCAGTTAAAGTCTCCTGAAGAAGTAGCTCGTCTTCGCGGCAAGTCTGTAGAAGAAATCATGGGCTAATAGGAGGTTTAAAAATGGCAGATAAGACAATTAAAGTAACATTAGTAAAATCACCTATCGGAGCAATTCCTAAGCATAAAGCAACTGTTGCAGCACTTGGTCTTAAGAAGTTAAACAAAACTGTTGAGCTTCCAGACAACGCTGCTACAAGAGGCATGGTTAAGCAGGTTTGCCACTTAGTTAAGGTGGAAGAATAAAGAATAGGAGGAAGTGCCAAAATGGAATTATCAAACTTACAGCCAGCAGATGGTTCAAAACACAGTGATAATTTTAGAAGAGGCCGTGGACATGGTTCAGGAAACGGTAAGACAGCTGGTAAGGGCCACAAAGGTCAGAAGGCTCGTTCAGGCGCACCTAGAATTGGTTTCGAAGGTGGTCAGATGCCTCTCTACAGACGTATCCCTAAGCGTGGATTCAAGAACAGAAACACACTTGAGATCGTTGGAATAAATGTTTCAGCTTTAGAAAAATTTGAAGATGGCGCAACAGTTACTATCGATGCTCTTAAAGAAGCAGGTATCGTTAGAAACGAAAAAGATGGCGTTAAGATTCTTGGAAATGGAGAATTAACTAAGAAGCTTACAGTTCAGGCTAATGCATTCTCAGCATCAGCTGTTGAAAAGATTGAAGCTCTTGGTGGAAAAGCAGAGGTGATCTAATGCTGGAAACTGTAAAGAATGCTTTTAAGGTTAAGGATATCAGGAAGAAGTTATTTTTTACACTTCTTATGCTTGTTGTAATCAGATTTGGTTCACAGCTTCCTGTCCCAGGAACAGATAGAGCATATTTTGCAAATTGGTTCGCAAAACAGAATGGTGATATCTCAGGATTCATTAATGCATTCACTGGCGGATCATTCGAGAAAATGTCAGTCTTCGCACTGAATATTACACCTTACATTACATCATCCATTATTATGCAGCTTTTAACTATTGCAATTCCTAAACTTGAGGAAATGCAGAAGGAAGGCGAAGATGGACGTAAGAAGATTGCATCTATTACACGTTACGTTACTGTAGGACTTGCATTATTCGAGTCATCAGCAATGGCAATCGGTTTTGGTAGACAGGGTCTTCTTGAAGAGTACAATGCTCTTAATGTAATTACTGTAATCGCTGCTCTTACAGCAGGATCTGCATTCCTTATGTGGATTGGTGAACAGATTACAGAATATGGTGTAGGTAATGGTATTTCGATAGTACTTACTATCAACATCATAGCAGGCATGCCACAGGACTTTACTTCATTGTTCCAGCAGTTTGTTAAGGATAAATCATTTGCTACAGGTGCACTTGCTTTTGCAATTATTATTGCTGTTGTACTTGGTACAGTAATTTTAACAGTAATCCTTAATGGCGCTGAGAGAAGAATTCCAGTACAGTATGCTAAAAAGATACAGGGAAGAAAAACATATGGTGGACAGTCATCACATATTCCTCTTAAGGTTAATACAAGTGGTGTTATCCCAATTATCTTCGCATCAAGTATCATGCAGTTACCAGTAATTGCTGCTTCTTTCTTTACAGTAAGAAGTGCAGGCTGGAATACATTTTTACAGATTATGAGCTCATCAAACTGGTTTAAGCCAGCAAATATGCTCCCATCAATTGGTGCTGTAATATATGTATTATTAGTAGTGTTCTTTGCATATTTCTATACATCGATTACATTTAATCCAATTGAAATAGCAGATAACATGAAGAAGTCTGGTGGATTCGTTCCAGGTATCAGACCTGGTAAGCCAACCAGTGACTACCTTACAAAGATTCTTAATTACATTATTTTCATAGGAGCAATCGGTTTGTTACTTGTAGCAATGGTTCCTATCGTATGTAATGGTCTTTTCGGAGCAAGAGTATCATTCGGTGGTACATCACTTATCATTATTGTAAGTGTTATTCTTGAGACAATTAAGCAGATTGAGTCTCAGATGCTTGTTCGTAATTACAAAGGTTTTCTTAATTAATTAATATTTACACCTATGGGCAAGATGATGTAAGTCGTCTTGCCTAAGTGTGTAAAATGAGGAGAAACAAAATGAAAATTATTATGCTTGGCGCACCAGGTGCAGGAAAAGGAACACAGGCAAAACAGATCGCAGAAAAATACGATATCCCTCATGTATCAACAGGTGATATCTTTAGAGCTAACATTAAAGAGGGTACAGCTCTTGGAATGGAAGCTAAATCATATATGGATAAGGGTGCATTAGTACCTGATGAACTTACAGTAAAGATTTTACTTGATAGAGTTGCAAAGGATGATTGCAAGAACGGATATGTTCTTGATGGATTCCCAAGAACAATTCCACAGGCAGAAGTTCTTGATAAAGCAGTTGCAGAGCTTGGCGAAACAATCGACTATGCTATAAACGTTGATGTACCTGATGAGAACATTATTAAAAGAATGTCAGGTAGACGCGCATGCGTTAAGTGTGGTGCAACATATCATATTGTAAATGTTCCACCAAAGACAGAAGGAATTTGTGACGTATGTGGTGAAAAACTTATTGTTAGAGATGATGATAAGGAAGAAACAGTAAAGAACAGACTTAATACATATCATGAGCAGACACAGCCACTTATTGATTACTATAGTAATAAGGGGATCCTTAAAGAGGTTGATGGAACAAAGGATATGAAAGAAGTATTTGATGATATTGTAAAGATTCTTGGATAATAAAAATGGCAGTTACAATTAAATCAGATAGAGAAATAGAATTAATGAGAGAGTCTTGTAAAAGACTTGAATATGTTCATTATGAATTATCAAAAGTGATTAAGCCAGGTATTTCCACAATGGAAATAAATCAGATTGGTGATAAGCTAATCAGAGAACAGGGCGGAATTCCAAACTTTCTTAATTATAATGGTTATCCTGCATCAATATGTACATCTGTTAATGATGAGGTTGTACACGGGATACCACATAAGAATAGAATCTTACAGGATGGAGATATAATTAGCCTTGATGCTGGACTTATTTATAAAGGATATCATTCAGATGCAGCAAGAACACATTTTGTAGGAAATGTATCTGAAGAGGTTAAGCTGTTAGTTGAGAGAACAAAACAGTCATTCTTTGAAGGAATAAAGCAAGCAGTTGCTGGAAATCATTTATATGATATATCAAATGCAATAGATGATTACATATCTCAGTTTGGATATGGAATTGTTGAAGAACTTGTAGGTCATGGAATTGGAACTTCACTTCATGAGGATCCACAGATTCCAAACTTCAGACAACATAGAAGAGGCCTTAAGTTACGTCCAGGAATGACACTCGCAGTTGAGCCAATGATTAATCTTGGAAGATGCGATGTTGAGTGGCTCGATGATGACTGGACAGTAGTTGCAGAAGATGGACTTCCATCAGCTCATTATGAAAACACAATTTTAATTACTGATGGCGAACCTGAAATTTTGACTTTAGGTCATTATGAATTTGAGTAACGCCATTGAAGAGCGGATTATTAGTATCAAGAAAAGGAGAAATTAAATGTCAAAAAGTGATGTGATCGAACTTGAAGGAACAGTTGTTGAAAAACTTCCAAATGCAATGTTCCGTGTTAAGCTTGAGAACGAACATGAGGTTCTTGCTCACATAAGTGGTAAGCTTCGTATGAACTTCATTAGAATCCTTCCAGGAGATAAGGTAACATTGGAAATGAGCCCATATGACCTTTCAAAGGGAAGAATTATATGGAGAGACAAATAAAAATCTCTAAATTCAATAAAATTTGTGAAAATTATTTATTGAAATCTGATGCTTTTAGTAATATAATGTTATTCGGTCTTTTTTCAGAAAGGAGGATTTTACACTATGAAAGTAAGATCATCAGTAAAGCCTATATGCGAAAAGTGTAAGGTTATCAGAAGAAAAGGCAAAATTAGAATTATCTGCGAAAATCCTAAGCACAAACAGGTTCAGGGTTAATAAACCCTCGTGTGAGTTTAGGTTAAGCTCATTCTGATTTTGTGACATCATAGATTGTGACGCTTAGTGCGAGCCAATCTACGATTGATCCCGACATCATTAAAGTCGGAAAAGTCCCGAGTCCTTCCGGCAGTTATGGAAGGCAGTTTACAAGGGAAGATTGTTCCTTGAGAGCAATCCATTCAATTGTATAACTCTTCAGAGCATAAAGTTGAATAAAGACAGTTCTGACAGAGTTCAGTAAAGAAAGTGAGGAAAAGAAATGGCTCGTATTTCAGGTGTTGATTTACCAAGAGACAAGCGTGTCGAAATCGGTTTAACTTATGTTTACGGTATCGGCAGACCTTCTGCAACAGATATTTTGAAGAAGGCAAATGTAAATCCTGATACTCGTTGTAGAGACTTAACAGATGATGAAGTTAAGCGTATCAGCGAAGTAATTGATGCTGATTATCAGGTAGAAGGTGATCTCAGAAGAGAGATCGCTATGAACATTAAGAGATTACAGGAGATTGGATGCTACAGAGGTATCCGTCATCGTAAGGGTCTCCCAGTTCGTGGTCAGAAGACAAAGACAAACGCTAGAACTCGTAAGGGTCCTAAGAGAACAGTAGC
>JAUNNN010000054.1 GCA_030531435.1 Lachnospiraceae bacterium | reverse complement strand
CGCTTCACCAATCATACTAGACGGCTTCTTAGTTTCTTCTATTTGTTCTAATTCCTTTTCAAACTCTTTAACAGCACTACTAGCAGTTGCATTTCTAATTTCACAACCACAATATGCACATACAGAAACAAAGGAATCAATTGGATTTCCACATCTAGGGCAGTTTACCATTTTAACATTTCCACTCGAAACATTATTTATATTATCAGAAGGACTTGCCTCTCCAGCTTTCTTACCACAAACTTTGCAAAATTTTGCATTTAACTCTAATTCACTTCCACACTCCGTACAAAAAGCCATAATAATATCTCCTTAAACCATGATGATTTTTATACTATCATAAATAAAAAATAATGCCAATCTATTCACTCAACAACATTTATTCATTAATAAACTTCACCTAAAGCTTCTGCTCTTGCATCGTCATCGTCATGTGTAATGGCTTCATCTAAAACAATTACTTTGCCATTATGCTCATAAAGCGTATAGAAAGAAGGCTTGAATCTGGCTCAAGACCATGAGCGTCAACACGGATACCATTATTACATCTTAAGGATTACCTTACAGCTTTTACTGACAATTTTATTTTACAATCCGCTAAATGCTCATAATTTATATCAATAGCATAATCAATATCTACCTTAATTTCTTCTTTGTTCTCCGTTACATCAATTTTTGATGCATCAAGTCCAATTACTAAAGACCCAAATGGAGTCGAATAATTTGTAATATTTCTTTTATTCTCTTCAAAGACCATATTAGTGTTTACATCTCCGGTCCTTATAAGATTAAATCCTTTATCATCAAACTTAAGCATGTTTTTTGTTGTAACGTTCATGCCTTCTATCATTTCATCATAAATAACGTAATGTTTATTATTCTTTTTGTAATAACTGCCATTTGTTACTATTTCAACTGGCTCACCTATATTTTCTGTTGAAAACTGAGTTCCTGTAACAGAAATTAATACATCCTTTGTCATTCTTTATACCCGTATATTTTATAAATCTCTTCTGTGTATTTCTGAGGTTCATCATAGACAATTAATGGAGTCTCAACATTTATGTGTGACTTTCCACCTTTAAGTGCCTCTATTAAAACCATATTTGGCTCTTTATCTACAAATGGCTGAACCATTCTCATTCTTTTTGGCTCAAGACCATATTTGGTAAAAGTCTCAAATATTTCAACTAATCTGAAAGGTCTGTGTATCATATAAAACCTTCCATTTGCCTTTAAAAGCCTGCTGCCCTCTCTTATTATATCGTCAAGATTGCATTTTATTTCATGTCTTGCGATTGCTTTTGGTTCGTCTGGATTTTTTATTCCATGTTTTCCTATCATATATGGAGGATTACTTGTTATAACATCAAAAGAATTATTTTTAAATAGTTCCTTTGCATTGTTAATATCCCCTTCTACAATAGAAACTTTATCAGAAAGATCATTCATAAGTACCGATCTTTCAGCCATTTCAGCACTTTCATGCTGAATTTCAAGTCCTGTGAAATGCTCACCTTCTGTTTTTGCTGTAAGTAATATTGGTATAATTCCTGTTCCTGTACCAATATCAAGCATTCTTTCGCCTCTTTTTACATCAGCAAAATCGCTTAACAATACAGCATCAATTCCAAAACAGAATTTTTCACTATTCTGAATAATTTTCAAATTATTTCTCTGAAGGTCATCTATCCTTTCACCTTCTTTAATAGGAACATTACTCATCAAGCTTTGAACCTTCATCCTGTTTTTCCATACGTTTAAGCTCTTCGAATTCTTCCTTAGATAATCTCTGATTGTCCTTCTTATGTCTTGGCTTGAACTTAAGCTGCTCGACCTTATATTCTCTGATTTCTTTTTCGTCGCCCTCTTCAATAAGAACCTTTACAAGCTGACGAAGAACATTAACACCTGTAACATCTCCCTTAAATCCATCATCAGTAGTTACCTTATCTCCCACATTTGGAAGCTTTTTATTTAATTCTTCATATGTATCTTCTTCATTCTTAAGACAACACATAAGTCTTCCACAAATACCAGAAATTTTTGTTGGATTAAGTGATAAACTCTGTTCCTTTGCCATTTTAATTGATACAGGGACAAAATCAGATAAATATGAATGACAGCAAAGAGGTCTTCCACATACACCAATACCACCAAGAATTTTTGTCTCGTCTCTTACACCAATCTGTCTAAGCTCTATTCTAGTTCTAAATACTGCAGCAAGATCCTTTACAAGCTCTCTGAAATCTACTCTTCCATCTGCTGTGAAATAGAATAATACCTTATTGTTATCAAATGTATATTCTGCATCAATAAGCTTCATCTCAAGATTATGTTTCTGAATCTTTTCAAGACAAATCTTTTTAGCTTCTTTTTCTTTTTCTCTATTACGCTTATTTGTCTCATCATCTGCTTCAGTTGCTTTTCTGATTATCTCTTTAAGAGGCTGCACAACCTTATCATCTTCAATTTCTGAATTAGGCATTACAACAACACCATATTCAACACCTCTAGCTGTCTCAACTATGACATGATCTTGTCTCTTAAATTCAACATCCTTAGGATTAAAATAATATATTTTTCCTGCTGTTCTAAATCTGACTCCTATTACTTTTGTCATTTTAATTCTCCTTTATGGATAAAAGCATAAGCTCAATTACAAGCTCAAAATTAACATTTGCCTTTAATCTTTGCTTTGCCTTATTTATCGATTCAATAATTATTTCTATACCTTCATAACTACTTATGCTGGCTTTTCGCATAATATCAGGTATTTCTTCTTTAAATACAAGGTCTCCTGTTTCTCTTGTTGCTTTAAAAAGCATTACATCCCTATAAAAAATCATCATCAGGTCTAAAATATCATCAATACTTATTTTATATTCTGTAAGTCTCCTTACTGAATCCATAAGCTGATTTACATCCATATCTTGAATATATTTTAAAACCCTTAATGTTTCATTTTTTATATTTGTGAACTCTTCACTTGAAGCAAGTGACTTAGCCTTACCAATATTTCCTCTTGCGAATGCAACACATACATCTGCCTGATAATCTGGAATTTTAACTTCTTCCATTAAATATTTTCTAACGATCTTATCCTCTACAGGTCTCATGTTAAGCACTATGCATCTTGAAATAATCGTATCAAGAAGAGCTGTTATATTACTCGTTAAAAGGATAATTACCGCATATGATGGTGGTTCCTCAAGAGTTTTCAGTAATGCATTCTGAGCTTGAACTGTCATAAGCTCAGCTTCATTAACGATATAAACCTTCTTCTCACTTGAATAAGGCTTAATAATAACATCATCAACTATTTGCTCCCTGACATCATTAACACTTATTGTATTTGGCTTTTCATGTACCAGTGTCTTTATATCAGGCTGATTTTTTCCTGCTGCCTGTTTACATGATTTACAAATAAGGCATGGTTCGTCTTCGCCTTTTTCACACTGTACTGTCATAGCAAATATATCTGCAATAAACTCTTTTCCACTGCTTTTTTCACCATTAATAATATATGCATGACTTACAGTTTTCTGATTTATTGCATTTTTTAGATGACTAATAATATGCTGTTGTCCAATAACATCTTTAAATGTATTCATGTCAGTATATCCAGTATTAATCCTCTAATTTCATCAACTTTTCCAAGAATCGCCACATTATCTTTTTCTTCCTTCATAAGCTCTTTTGCAAGCTCATCAAGATTTTCATCAATAAGTCGAATTATTCCGTAGACTCTGTGACGACCTCTTCTATCAAGAAAATTCTCACGAGAAAATTTGTGAGATCTATTAACTATTTCATTAATAAAATCTTTAATCAGAGCGCGGTATTTTTTCATATCTTTAACATCAGTATGCTTTGAAATCTTTTTCCCTTGCATCTGAATTTCTTCAAATAAACCGCTAAGTCTCTCCTGAAGCCCTTCTTCATCAATTCTACTCATAAGAGTGAATTTAAAAGCTTCATCTGAAACTGGCCCTGTTTGATTTGTTTCCTGCACCTGATTTACAGGAGTCATTTGAGATACTTTAATATCCATAACTTACTATCTATTTTTTAAAATATACTCTTTTACTTCTCTAATACATTTGTGAAGATCAATGTTTTCAAATCTCTTCTCAATTCCTGCTGCCTTTATTTTATCTTCAGAAAAATCTTCAGAATCTGCTAAAAATCTTCTGCACATTTCCTTAAATCTTCTGTTTTCAGGCTTTTTCTCTCTATTAAGTGCTCTTTGAAGTCGTAATCCATCATCTACTTCAATATATATTGGAATCACAATATCATCTCCAAAATATTTTTTCATAGCAATAAATGAATCAATTACTCCAATTACTAAATAATCATTTTTCTCAAGATCAATCTGTGAATCCTTAACGGTAAAATATCTCCAAAGCCCATGCATTGTTTCATAAGCTCTTTCTTCAATGATATCTCCTGTCTTCTTTATCTCTTCATAGCCCTTTTCATCAACAAAATGGTATGATTTTCCATCCTCTTCACCATCTCTGATTGGTCTTGTCGTATAAAGAATAATATCTTTAAGATTCAACTTTTCTTCTTCAAGTATTCTTTTATAAATTGTATCCTTGCCTGTCGAACTCTTACCAAGAATATAAAATATTTTTCCCATTTATAATCCTTTTACATCAAGGCCTGCCTTAATGTTTTCATTTATTTCTTTAACTATATCTTCTGTTACTGTTTCTCCACAGACAATAATCGGTATACCTGGTGGATAAACATATACTGTTTTATCTGACTTTTTACCTATAAGCTTTTCTAAAGAATTATCTACACATATCTTCTGTTTAGATTCTTTATTTCCTGCTACAGAATCATCTATTTCATATAGTGCGTTAATCAGTCTCTCTATTCCTTCATCACTATCCATGACAGTAAGCATAAGTAATGTATATGTTACTGCACTCATTTCTGACCTAAGATGATATTTATTTAATAAAATGTCACTAAGCTCTTTACCTGTAATCTTTGAATTTACAGTAGAAATAATTACTTTATTCTCATCAAAGTCGAATACACCATTAAGCAAAAGCTCATCTTTTGTAATAAGCTTTAAATTTCTAAGCTTTTTAAGAGCTTCTTTAAGCTTCATAACGCGAATACAATTTTGCATATAAAGCTTATTTCCATCTCTTTCCATTACATCAACAGCATAATCAATACTTGCCATTAACACATAAGATGGTGAACTTGTCTGATATATTGATAAATATTTCTTTACTTCATCCCTATTTACAAGATTCCCGTTAATATGTATAAGTGCTGTTGAAGTAAGTGCTGGCAACGTTTTATGCAAAGAGTTTATAACTATATCTGCTTTATTTATTACAGCAGATCTTCCCTCAATGTAAAATAAGGCACCATGCGCTTCATCAACAATTAATGGAATATCAAATTCATGTACAAGCTTAGATATTGATGCAATATCTGAAACAATTCCATCATATGTAGGTGAAGTAATTATTACTGCTTTTGCGTCTCTATTTTCAAGTAATGCCTTTTCAATCTGACTAACCGTGATGCCTGAAGATATTCTCTCATCACCTATTATTTCTGGATAAATAAATATTGGCTTGAGTTCATTTATTTCTATAGCATTATATACGGATTTATGGCAATTTCTTGCGGCAATTATTTTATCACCTTTCTTTGTTACTGCTGAAATAGCTGATAATATACCACAAGTACTTCCATTTACTAAAAACTTTGTCTCTTCTGATTTATATAGCTTTGCTGCTCTTTCTTCAGCTTCCTTAATTAATCCCTTTGCATCATGAAGATTATCAAACCCATCTATTTCCGTAATATCGATTGCATATGCATCATTTAAGAAATCACTAATATTTCTTTTATGTCCAGGCATATGAAAAGGATAATAATCAGATTTACTGTAATTTACTAACTCTTTATAAAGTCTTTTTTCCATTATTCTTCAGGTAACTGTCTATTATTTTCATCAAGTGTTGACTGATATTCATCTATTAAATAATCATATTTTCCAAGATTAATATCAATAATCGCCTGTATTCTATCTTTATCAAATAAATCACCACGGGTAATTAACTGTATTACATCGTAATACTTTCTAATACTCTCGTTATGAATTTCGTTTTCCTCACCATCACTATATACGATTGTATCTGCATATCCATATGGAGCCTCTCTATGCATATGACCTATTCGCCAATTTGGCTCAAGAACTGCAGGAAGCTTGGATAAAAATGGATCTCCTAATGCATAATAGTCATTTAAATACATGTCATTATTGTAATATTTCGTTACACCAGGAACATTTTCAAATATACCTGATTTATAGCCCTGTTCCCTGAATTCCTGAACACCATAATCGTTCCAGGCATCTGTAATGCACATATCTCCTGTTCTTACATAAGAAATTGCATTATTAAATAAAGATGTCCACTGGAAATATGTAGCTCGTTCATCAGAAATTGGTGAACTAAAATATCCACCATATTTAAACTGATTTACTACTGGTGCAGAAACAATAGTCGCAATAATTGATAAAATTGTAACTATTTTCATGAATGTTATTAGATTTCTCTTCTTTGAAACAAATGTATTTGATTCAAGCTCTTTGTTGTAAATTTCAAAGTAAGAAATCATAGCCATAAAGAACATTACAGTAAAATGTCTTCCAAGCATGAAGTCCCCACCAATATAAATAATATATGCAAAATATAATACAATTCCTGCTATTACATATATGTATTTTGCTTTCTTAATAAGTAGTGCAATTAATGCTGTTGCAACTGGAATAACAATAACAAGTGGATCACAAATTAAAGTTGTAAATAAATACTGAAATCCTCTGTAAAAATACTCGCTCTTTGGAATATTAGTTCCAAGCTTTACAAAAGCTGTGTTTGGTACAAAAAATCCATAGTAGAAAAGTGAAAATATTTCCCATAAAATAAATGGAAGTAATCCAAGTGCAGCTATAAAACAACATTTTATAAATGACACCCTATTTCTTTTTGCAAGGTATAAATACACCACTGCTGGAACAAACATTAAAACAGCATCCATTCTAGTCATGGCAATAAGTGAAATCAGAATTGCCATGTACAATAAATCACCTGTTTTATATGTATCTGTTTCAAAATACTTCTTTAAAAATAAAGCTGCTAATAAAAATAAAAGACAATTCTCAAGACCTGCTGTTGTATAGCTGATAAAACTTGAGCAAAAAATTGTTATAATAAATGCCGTACATACCTGATACTTACTTTTACAAAATGTATTTACAAGTATAGCAAATGCACATGTTGAAAAAATAACACATATTAGAAGCGATACTAAAAACATATTTCTAAATAATAAGTATCCAAATGCTACAATCAGAGTAAATAAAGGACAAGATGATGCACTAGCTCTTTCACCGATGTTATATACAAAACCATATCCATCTACAAGATTTTTTGACATAGCATATGCATGATAAGCATCATCACTCTGCCATGCAAGCGCAGTAATAACTAATATAAATAGCACTATGGCACCAAATCTGTATTTATTTATATCATCTGAGAAATACTCCCCGATTCTGTCTGTTATTTTTTTCATATCTATTTCCTGAAATTATTTATTTAAAAAATTATTTGCACATTTCATTGCAAGATCTACAACAACATCTGAATTATAATGCTGCCATTCTCCCCATCTTCCAAGTCCGATTACATTCTTTTCACTAGTATAATCAAGAAGTTCTTTCATCTTTTCCTGTTTACCTATTGTGTTAAGTGGATATGCATAATCCATGATGAAATAATTATTCTCATCTTTATCTGACTTATTAAATCTTGTAAGATTTGTCTCTGTCCAATAACCCTTTGAATCAGGACAGAAATTATGTCTAACAAGAATTCTGTGATAATCAAGAGAAGGATCTGGATAATAAATCCACTGTGCCTTTGTATCAAGATTTTCTTCCTTATAATCAATCACAACAGAAGAATATTTTATATCTTCTACATTCTTTTTAAGATTTTCTGGAAGACCAATTATTTCATCAAATGATTTCCATGGAGCAGTATTAATAATCACATCTGCTTCATATTTGTCATTAACTATTCTTTTCTCTATATCAATCTTCTTTATTGGCTCATTATAAATAATTTTGTTTCCTAATTTTTCTGCCATTCTAAGCCAAACTTCACCATATCCATATTTCTTTGGATAGAAAAATTCTGCATGTCCTGGCTGAGTTCCATATGCCTTCTTTTCAAGACAACTAATGAGTGTTTCATCAAATGAAACATTAGGAAGCTTATTTAGCCAATATGTTCCAAGTTCATTAAGGTTTTCTCCAAACATTTTCTGATTATAAGGAATCATATAATCTTCAGCTATCTTCTTACCAAGCTTCCAATATATCCAGTCAACAAACTTTTCTGGCATTTCCTCATTTAAATTACATCCAGCTACAGCAATAGCCTTAAGATACTGAACCTGATCTTCAAGCTTCATTTGCCAAATATTTGCTTCAATAGGACTATTGATAGTATTACCATTAACTACTATTCTTGAATCTCTCTCATATCGATCCCACTCATTTTCAGGCATAAATCCAAATACGAAATCAAGAACATCTTTATTTCTTACATCAAGAAAATGTCCACCACCAATATCAAGAGGTCTTCCATCAACATCTTTTGATCTGCAGAGACCACCTGCTTCTTCATTTCTTTCTATTACAAGAAAATCATTTTCACCATTTTGAAGGAGTTTGTTTGCAAATGTAAGGCCTGAAGGGCCAGCACCAATAATTAAATACTTCATTTTTCCACCAAATTAATATATTCCGTCTATTTCACCAACAACTTTTTTGAGTACTCTATCATAAATAACCATGCGTACATTGTTTGAATAATCAAATTCATACCTATCTTCATTAACAAATAATTCCGCTGGTTCGTCTTCCTCAGTTCTTCTGAACATAAGCTTCATATCTTTTTCATCTATGAATGCTTCAAAGGTCTTTTCTGTAGAAATAAAGCCAACCTCACCATTTCCAATGATTATTTCTGCATTTTCAATAAACATTTCATCAGAAATTCCAAGACTATTTAATTTTGATTTATAATCATCAGATAAATCATTTATTTCATCATTAAAAGTAATATATACAATGTAATTATTATTATCTTTTATTAAATCAAGTTTATTACTATTGTCTGCTCTAGAAATTTCAAATCGTAATCTGTCCTGTCTATTCCAAAGTGCATCTTTATCCCAACTTGAATACTTTGAATCACCTCTATGATCTTCAAGACTATATTTTTCACTTAAATATTTTCCAAGATATTCTGTCCACTTCTTTGATCCTGAAAGATTAAGATGAATATTCTCAGCCATATCACTTTCAAAATCAATCTGAAGCTCATCATACATCTTATTAAAATCAATATATGGAATGCCTTCTTCTTCACATACATCAAAGACATAATTAAAATATCTTTGCTCTTCTTCTGTTACTACATACGGCGAAACCATAACTATAAATGGGATTCCATTTTCTTTTGCTAATTCATTCATCTTTTTTAGATAAATAATATGCTTTTCATTTACCGGTTCACTCTCAGTAACATTAGACATATCTGGACGTTCAAATGGAACAATCGTTTCTCTTGAATCAAAACCTTTATAATTTATCGTATTATTTGAATCAACAAAATCATCTTTTTTAAGATCTTTATATTTACTATGAGTAGAACCAAATGGAATTAATAAATCAAAAAATCCATTTTTTGTAGAATTATCCTTTAACTGACCTATTCGATTTTCATTCCACTTAAATCCATAGTTATTTGTTATAGCCCATACTTCAGGCTCTTCAAGCACATCCTCTCTATAACCAGCAATAGTGGTCTCATACATTATTACCTTTGGTTTCTGAGTTTTTAATGCTTCTTTTAAATAGTAATAACAAACCCAGCTAGGAGCCTCCGCTCCGCCTAAATCAAAGCTTGATATACCATATTCATCCCAAATAATACCTGTATCTATCTGACAATATACTTTTGAACTTCCTAAAAAAAGTGCATCTACTGTATTTTCCTTCTGCTTATAATATGCCTGCATCTGCTCAATTCCATCTTCTGATTTAAGCATAAGAATTTTATTTGCAACAAATAATACAGCTACAAATACAGTAATTGTCACTATTCCTTTTATCAAATTCGTAATTTTCTGATTCATTATTTAAAATCTACCATAGATAAAGTTACTTGCTTCAAAACCTGTACCATAGTATCCCCAGGCAATTGTAACAACCAATAATACTGCAAAGATCAATATTCTAAATACAAAATTCTGTTTAGCAATAATATCTCTAACATCACCCTTTTGCTTAACAAAGGACACAATAAATACAACTATTAATCCAATAATAAGAATAATAAATTCATCCTTATCAACTCCTAAGTTATATAAAGATTTATCAAAGAAAATCCAAGGATTAAATAAAGAAAACGCTGATTTCCACATATCAAATCCATCTTTTAATGTTTTTGCCCTAAAGAAAGAAAGACCAAACATAAATAAGATGAATGTACGTATTCTTAAAAACATTCTATAACTAAAGCAATCTGTGTTAATGTGAAATACTTTTACAATAAAAGTAAACACTGGTGTTAAAAGCTCACCTAAGACTATTACAGCCCACATATATAAACCAACACCAAATATATAATTCCATCCGCCACCGTGCCATAATCCAATTAAGAACCATGAAACAAAAAGGCTTAAATATAATGGAAGATTAAATTTCTTCTCATAGCCCTTACCAAATTTATTCTTACAGAACTTACGAAGATTTTTGAATAATTTTGTTCTTTGAAGTGGATACATAACGTAGTCACGTAAAAATCCACCTAATGTAATATGCCATCTTCTCCAAAATTCAGATAAATTCAATGAATAAAATGGCGTATCAAAGTTCTCTGGAAGCTTTATATTAAATATTTCTACTGTACCTAATACTATATCCATTAATCCTGAAAAATCTGTGTACAACTGAAGCGCAAATAACATAGCAGCATATGGAACATAAAAACCAGCATATACCTTATAATTTCCATATACTGTGTTTACCATTATTGAAAGTCTTTCTGATAGGACTAGCTTTTTAAATACACCATAAAGAATTCTTTCAAGACCACGAATCAAATTATCATAGCTAAATTTATTTTTTTCACCAAATAATTGATTTTCTAAGCTTTCATATTGAACGATAGGACCCGATGTCATTAATGGGAAAAATCCTGAATACAACGCAAATTTCAAAGGATTCTTTTGAACATTTACCTTTTCCCAATAAACATCTGTTAAATATGCAATAAGAATTAATGCAAAATATGACACCCCAAGTGGAGCTAATTCACTAAACAATGAATTTAGACCGTAAAATCTATCCGGATTACTAACAATTTTAGTAAGAGGTGATATAAAGAACCCAAAATACTTAAATGTAACTAGATAAAGCACATCAAAAATTAAACCACATGAATAAAAAGCTTTCTTATGGTTTTCTGACTTATCAATTAGCATTGAAATTATGTAATTGATTACTATAAATATAAGGAAATTTAAAGCCTGATACCAGGCGGACTTGCCCTCATAAAAATATGCACTTGCAACTAATAATGCAAGCCACTGAATTCTTCCAGGAAGAATAAAATATATAATTGCCGTAATAAAAACAAATACAGCAAATTCAAGCGAAAGAAGTGACACGCTTTTACCTCATCTATAAACCACAAAATCAATATAAATTATTTTATCATAATAAATAACATATATCGAGCACTACATATTGTATAAAAAAAGTCCGGATATACCGAACTTTCAGAGTAGCGGGGACAGGATTTGAACCTGTGACCTTCGGGTTATGAGCCCGACGAGCTTCCAGACTGCTCCACCCCGCGTTAGCAATATAATAGCGGCATTCGCCGCTTATACAAAAATCAATATAAGATTTTTGATTGGGCGGAGGTGGATTCGAACCACCGAAGGCGTTGCCAGCAGATTTACAGTCTGTCCCCTTTG
>JAUNNN010000089.1 GCA_030531435.1 Lachnospiraceae bacterium | reverse complement strand
GGTCTTATTACAATAGAAAAAGCCGCTGAATATGCCGATATGCCGGTTGATGAGTTTAAAAGGCTTATAGAAGAAAAAGTAGAAGAAGAATAAGGAAAAATCATAAGATAATATTGAATTAATGTGCTTGAAAATTTATAATAATTTCAAGCATATTTTTTACATATTTTTGCAGATCTTAAATTCTGTTAACACATCTGATTTTTGTAGAAATTCATGCTTAAAATTCATATCATTCATGCAGGATTTCACAAATAACAGGTGGTGGAACTTATTTGTGATTCCTGCACATGTCTAAAGGAGGAATCACTTGGGGTAAATATATTAAATAACAACCGAAAGGACAAATAATGAAAACCATCAGTATAAAAACTAGCACACAGGCAGAAATATTAGATGCAGTTAATTTACAAGAGAAAAGCCTTAGGTTTGAACACTTCACAAATGAAGATGCCTGGGAACTTGGAAAACATCTTGTAGAAAAAGTGAAAACTGACGGTATTGAAATGGCTGTTAATATTAGAAAAGTTAATGGCAATACTATTTTTTCATACTTCAGCGAAGGTACTAACAAAATGAATGAAAATTGGATGAATAGAAAGTTCAATACAGTTCTTATGAATGAAAGCAGCTCTTTTAAACAGTGGGCCCTTAATATGGAGAAAAACTATTCTGTTGAGAGTATGGGAATGGATCAGAAAGAGTATGTCCTTTGCGGTGGTGGATTTCCAATTAAACTAACCAATGGTGAGATGGTAGCAGTTGTACTTGCGTCAAATCTTCCTCACGAGCAGGATCATATGTTTTTGGTAAATGGAATTGCATCTTTTCTAGGAATTGAAGAAGTTCCACAGATAAATGCATAAAAAACCATTTACAAATATAAAAAAATGAATTATTATGGCTTTAGTTTAATAAAGCACAAACCGATGAAGCGGAAGTAAAGGTGGTATACGATCTTACAGAGAGCCTGTGCAGCTGAGATGCAGGCAGAAAACGGATCATCATAATGGGCCGCTGAGGGCATGGTGAAAAACGGTTGTTTAGTAGCTTTGACGTGAGAGCATACGTTAGTTGCGAAGGATATGATGGTATCTGAGATTTAAGACTTGTTATAGTAGTAGATATCGGTGTATCCAGTGAGAGTGTGGATTCCACAAAGCAGGGTGGCACCGCGAATTAAGTATATTCGTCCTTGCGAGCAGTATTTGCTTGCAAGGATTTTTTTATGACAGTGTGCCAAATGTTCATGGATGCAAAACATATTTAACATATGTTTTCAATATTTAATTATTGAAAGGAGAAAAGGAAATGTTTCCGACTTTAGAAGAAGTTGCAAAAATTGCAAACGAAAAAGTGTATAAGACAGTACCTGTAACAAAAGAAATTCTGTCAGATATACGCACACCAATTGAAGTACTAAGAATTTTACAAAATGTTTCCAAGCATTGTTACATGCTTGAATCAGCGGCGGACAATGAAGTCTGGGGACGCTATAGTTTCCTTGGCTATGATCCTAAACTTGAAATTACATGTCTTAATGGAGATATGAAGGTTGGTGATAAGAGCTTTAAAACAGACCATCCAAGAAAGTACATCAAAGAAGTTCTTGAAATGTACAAGAGCCCAAAATTTGATAATCTTCCTTCATTTACAGGTGGTCTTGTAGGTTACTTTGCATTCGACTATATCAAATATGCAGAACCATCACTTAACCTTAACGCAGAAGATACAGAAGGTTTTAAAGACGTAGACCTTATGTTATTTGATAAGGTTATTGCCTTTGATAATTTCAGACAGAAAATAGTATTTATAGTAAACATCTCAGTTGAGAATTACGAAGAGGAATACAAAAGAGCTGAAAAAGAGCTTGATGAAATGATAGATCTTGTTAAGAATGGCACTCCAAAGAAAGATGAGCCAGGAAAACTTAAATCAGAAATTAAGCCATTATTCAGCGAGGAAGAGTTCTGTGAAATAGTAAATAAAGCAAAACACCACATATTCGAAGGTGATATTTTCCAGATTGTTCCATCTAACAGATTAGAAGCTGAATTTGAGGGATCTCTTCTTAACACATATAGAATTTTAAGAACAGTTAATCCTTCACCATATATGTTCTATTTCTCAAGCTCAGATATGGAAGTTGCAGGTGCATCACCTGAAACATTAGTAAAGCTTGAAAATGGCATACTTCATACATATCCACTTGCAGGTACAAGGCCAAGAGGAAAGAATGAAGAAGAGGATGAAAGATTAAAGGCAGAGCTTCTACAGGATGAAA
>JAUNNN010000053.1 GCA_030531435.1 Lachnospiraceae bacterium | reverse complement strand
GGAGACTGGCAGATTATAGATAATCTGTTAATTGAAATGGATAGACAGGTCGAAACACTTAAAGCGTTGAAATAAAAAAAGAGCCTTGGCTCTTTTTTTATTTGTACATTTATTTAATGTTTTTAAATGCTGTTGAAAGCATAAGCTTGATTCTGTTTAACTGATTTACTTCACTTGCACCTGGATCATAGTCAATTGCCACGATATTGGATGTTGGGAATTTTCTCCTAAGGGCTTTGATTACACCCTTACCAACAATATGGTTAGGAAGACATCCAAATGGCTGTGCACAAATAATATTAGATGCACCACTATGAATAAGTTCAATCATTTCACCTGTAAGGAACCATCCTTCACCTGTCTGGTTACCAATAGAAACAATGTCTTTAGCATAATCTGCAATCTTATAAATAGAAACTGGAGCAGTAAAGTGTTTACTTTCATTAAGCGCTTTTATTGCACCACCTCTTAATTTATCAATTGCCCAGATTCCAATTTTAGCATTTCTGGCAGTTTTCTGACTTGTGCCAAGATGATCTGCCTTATAAATCTGATTTAAGAAGCAGTACTGCATGAAGTCAATAAGATCTGGCATAACTGCTTCAGCACCCTCAGCTTCAAGAAGATTAACTACATCATTATTAGCAAGAGGAGAGAATTTAACAAGAATTTCTCCAACAATACCCACTCTTGGTTTAACCATATCTTCATGAATTGGAAGGCTATCAAAGTCTTTAACAATCTGTTTACACATTCTCTGGAATTTAAAGAATGACTGATATTTTGAAGACAAGAACGCCTGACATTTTTTAAGCCATTTTTCATGAAGCTCATTTGCTGAACCAGGAGTAACTTCATATGGTCTCATACGATATAAACAACGCATGAATATATCTCCAAATACAGCTGAATAAGCAGCTTTAGTAAAGAGTTCTAAGCTTAGTTTAAAGCCTGGGTTTGACTCAATATTAGCAAGGTTAAGCGATATAACAGGAATGTGTGAATATCCTGCTTTACTAAGAGCACGTCTTATAAATCCAATATAGTTTGTAGCTCTGCATCCACCACCTGTCTGTGTCATAATAACAGCCAGTTTATCTGTGTCATATTTGCCTGATGTAATGGCTTCCATTATTTGTCCAACAACAATAAGAGAAGGATAGCAGGCATCGTTATTTACATATTTAAGTCCTGTGTCAATTGCAGATCTGTTTGAATTATCTGGAATTACAAGATTATAACCACATGATGAAAGTGCAACCGTAAACATATCAAAATGAATTGGTGACATCTGAGGACAAAGTATTGTATATCCCTGTTTCTTCATGTTTTCTGTGAAATAAACTCGCTCAAAATTTGATGGTTTAATATCACGTTTTTCATTTTTCTTCTTTTTAAGGTTAATAGCAGAAAGAAGAGAACGGATTCTGATTCTTGCTGCACCTAAGTTATTAACTTCATCAATTTTAAGGCATGTGTAAATCTTGTTTGAATTACTGAGAATATCATTAACCTGATCAGTTGTAACAGCATCAAGACCGCAGCCAAATGAATTAAGCTGTACAAGGTCGAGATAATCTACAGTTTTTACAAAGTTTGCAGCGGCATAGAGTCTTGAATGATACATCCACTGGTCTGATACAAGAAGAGGTCTTTCTACACATGAAAGATGAGAGATAGAGTCTTCTGTTAGAACAGCCATTCCATATGTGTTAATCATTTCTGGAATACCATGATTGATTTCTGGATCAATATGATATGGACGACCAGCAAGAACAATACCGTGGATATTATTTGCCTTAATATAAGCAAGGGTTTCTTCGCCCTTTTTCTGCATCTTTAAACGAACTGATGCCATTTCTTCCCAAGCAGCTTTACAAGCATGATAAATTTCATCACTTTCTATTTCTGGGAACGCATCAATTAAGCCCTTACATACTATTTCTTCTGAAGTAAATGCAAGGAATGGATTTTTAAATTCAATCTGTCCTGATGAAATCTCATCCATGTTATTTCTAATGTTTTCACTGTATGAAGTAACGATAGGACAGTTGTAGTGATTTGGTGCATCCTTAAATTCTTCTCTTTCATAGAAAAGAGCAGGGTAGAAAATAAAGTTAATACCCTGTTTTATAAGCCATTCAACATGACCATGTGCAAGCTTTGCTGGATAACATTCTGATTCACTTGGGATTGATTCAATACCAAGCTCATAAATCTTATGTGTTGATGCAGGAGATAAAACCACCTGATAACCAAGCTTTGTGAAGAATGTATACCAGAAAGGATAGTTCTCATACATATTAAGAACTCTTGGAATACCAACTTTTCCACGAGGCGCTTCTGTAATTGGAAGAGGCTCGTATGAGAAGAGAAGTTTCTCTTTATATTCGTAAAGGTTTGGAAGATTGTTTTCGTTTTTCTGCTTTCCAAGACCTCTTTCACAACGGTTACCTGAAATATACTGACGACCGCCAGTGAATTTATTAATAGTAAGACGACAATTATTCGTACAACCCTTACATTTTGCCATACTTGTTGAGAATTCAAGGGATTTGATTTTCTCAATTGAAAGCATAGTAGTTGAATGCTTATCTTCGTAGCGTTCTCTTGCGATAAGAGCAGCACCGAAAGCACCCATAATACCAGCAATATCTGGTCTTATTGCTTTACAGTTTGCTATTTTTTCAAAGCTTCTTAGAACGGCGTTATTATAGAATGTTCCACCTTGAACAACGATTTTTTCGCCAAGTTCTGAAGCATCAGATACCTTTATAACTTTAAATAATGCATTCTTTATAACTGAGTAAGCAAGGCCAGCTGAAATATCAGCAACGCTGGCGCCTTCTTTCTGAGCCTGCTTAACTTTTGAATTCATAAATACAGTACATCTTGTACCAAGATCAATTGGATTTTTCGCAAATAATGCAGCAGAAGCAAAATCAGTAACTGAATAGTTAAGTGATTTTGCAAATGTTTCTATAAATGAACCACAACCAGAAGAACATGCTTCATTAAGCTGAACGCTGTCAACAGAATGATTTTTAATCTTAATACATTTCATATCCTGACCACCAATGTCGAGAATACAGTCAACATCAGGCTCAAAGAAAGCAGCAGCATAGTAGTGAGCAACTGTTTCAACTTCACCATCATCAAGTAATAGCGCAGCTTTAATTAATGCTTCACCGTAACCTGTTGAACATGAATGTACTATTTCAGCTCCTTCTGGAAGAAGCTTATATATTTCCTTTATTGATTTAATAGCGGTAGCAAGTGGAGAGCCATTATTATTTGAATAGAATGAATAAAGGAGCTCACCCTTTTCAGAAATAAGTGCTGTTTTAGTAGTAGTAGAACCAGCATCTATTCCGAGGAAGCATTTACCTTTATATGTCTCAAGGTCGGCTTTAGTCACTTCGTGAAGTGCATGACGACGTTCGAATTTTTCGAAATCATTTCTGTTTTCGAATAGTGGCTCCATTCTGGCAACTTCAAATTCCATTTTGATTCCACCAGATAATTTTTTCACCATACCTGTGAGAGTGATAGAATTCTCTTTTTTATAATTCATTGCTGAACCTATTGCAGCAAATAAATGAGAATTATCAAGATTTATTGTATGCTCATCATCTAATTTTAAAGTACGGATAAATGCTGACTTTAATTCTGATAAGAAGTGAAGAGGACCACCTAAAAATGCTACGTGACCTCTAATTGGCTTACCACAAGCAAGACCAGAAATAGTCTGATTTACAACTGCTTGGAAAATAGAAGCAGAAAGGTCCTCTTTAGTAGCACCTTCATTTATAAGTGGCTGAATATCAGATTTTGCGAATACACCGCATCTTGCTGCGATTGTGTATAGTGACTGATAGTTTTTTGCATATTCATTAAGACCAGTAGCATCCGTCTGTAATAAAGAAGCCATCTGGTCAATAAATGAACCTGTACCACCGGCACAGATTCCGTTCATTCTCTGTTCAACATTGCCACCCTCAAAGTAAATGATTTTAGCATCTTCACCACCAAGCTCTATTGCGACATCACATTTTGGAGCGTAGTAAGAGAGTGCAGTCGAAACTGCAATTACTTCCTGAGTAAATGGTACTTCTAAATGATTTGCTAAAGTAAGACCGCCTGATCCTGTAATTACAGGGTGTACAGTAAGGTCACCAGTTACTTCTAAAGCTTTTCGTAATAATTCCTCAAGAGTTTCCTGAATATTAGCAAAATGTCTCTTATAATCAGAGAATAATATGTTATTTTCACCGTCTAAAACTGCAATTTTTACAGTAGTAGAACCTATATCAATTCCAAGTGTATTATAATTATTCATAATCTATAAAATTATAATAATATTACTTATTAAAGTCAATGATACTAGAGTGTATAAAATTGCATACAGAGTATCCATTTTTGAAATAAAATGTACTTGAAATTACATGTTGTTTATGATAATATTCATAAGTGCGTTTTAGACGGAGGTTTATATGGCAGTTTTTAGAATAATTTTAACAATCGTTTTTATTATATTGAGTGTTGCTCTTTCAGCAATTATTCTTTTACAGGAAGGTAAGTCAGCAGGCCTTGGCGCTGTATCTGGTGCAGCTGAGACTTACTGGGGAAAGAATAAGGGACGTTCAATGGAAGGTAAGCTTGAAAAGATTACAAAATGGATTGCAATTCTTTTCCTTGTGCTTGCAGTAGTACTTAACTTGAATGTTTTATAATTTATGAATTGATTTAAGAGGCACTCATATGAGTGCCTTTTTATTATTCATGATAAAAGATAAAGTTCGCGAAGCGTACTTTTCTTTTATTTATTTTTGAATTGAATTATGAAAACTAGAGAAGAAAGAAAGAAAATTATATATGCGCTAATGCAGGATAAGACATATGTTCCTATGAAGATAAAGGAACTTGCCATTGTCATGCAGGTTTCAAGGGAAGATAGACCGATTCTTGAGTCAATTCTTGATGAAATGATTAATGAAGGTCTAATTATGCTGACCAAAAGAGGAAAATATGCTATTGCTGAAAGTAAGGTAATTACTGGTGTATTTTCAAGTACTTCCCATGGATTTGGTTTTGTTACTGTTGAAGGCGAAAACGAAGATTACTTTGTATCTGAAAAAGACTGCAAGGATGCAATGCATGGAGATACTGTAATTATTGAAGTTACAAAAGGTGCTAAGCAGGGAAAGAGAAAAGAAGCAAAAGTTATTTCAGTAACAGAGCATGCAATAAATAAGCTTGTTGGTACATTTGATAAATCAAAATCAAACTTTGGATTTGTAATTCCAGATAATAGTAAGCTTTCATCAGATATTTTTATCCCAGTTGAAAGATCTATGGGTGCTGTGTCTGGTCATAAGGTAGTTTGCGAGATAACAGACTATGGTTCTCATACAAAGAGTCCTGAAGGTAAAATCATAGAAATCCTTGGACACATCAATGATCCTGGAGTTGATATTCTTTCTGTAATTAAAGAATATGATTTACCGCTTGATTTTCCAGAAAAGGTTATGAATCGTCTAAAAAATGTCCCTGATGAAGTATCAGATGCTGACAGAAATATGCGAAGAGATCTTCGTGATTTGATGATGGTTACAATTGATGGGGAAGATACAAAAGATATCGATGATGCAGTAAGTGTTTATATGGACGGGGACAATTATGTTCTAGGTGTACATATTGCAGATGTAGCAAACTATGTGCAGGAAAATTCTGCAATAGACAGAGAGGCACTTAAAAGGGGAACTAGTGTATATCTTGTTGACAGAGTAATTCCAATGCTTCCACATAAATTAAGTAATGGAATCTGTTCATTGAATGAAGGTGTAGACCGTCTTGCCCTTAGCTGTATTATGACAATAAATAAAAAGGGTGAGATTATTGACCACGAAATAGTAGAGTCTGTTATTTGTTCTAATAAGCAGATGACATACACTAATGTTAAGAAAATAATAGAGGATAATGATAAAGAGACGTGTGAAGAGTTTGCTGAATTCGTTCCAATGTTTATGATGATGAAGGATTTGGCAGAGCTTCTTAGAAAGAAACGTCAGAAGAGAGGTTCTATTGATTTTGACCTCCCTGAAACAAAGATTGTTCTTGATAAGGACGGTAAGCCAGTAGAAATAAAGCCATACGAAAGAAATCTTGCTACAAGACTTATTGAGGATTTTATGCTTGCGGCAAATGAAACAGTAGCTGAACATTTCTTCTTTATGGAGAGCCCATTTGTATATAGAGTTCACGAAAAGCCAGATTCTGAAAAAATAAAGAAACTTACAACTTTTATTTCTAATTTTGGATATGGAATAAAAATGAAGGATGAAGAGGTTCATCCAAAGGAACTTCAGAAACTTCTTAGTACAATAATTGGGACAAAAGAAGAGGCGATGATTTCAAGGCTTACACTTAGATCGATGCAAAGAGCTAAGTATTCAACAATATGCGATGGACATTTTGGTTTGGCCTGTCAGTATTACTGTCATTTTACTTCTCCAATACGTCGTTATCCTGACCTTCAGATACATAGGATAATTAAAGATTCTATACATGGACGACTTAATGAAGAAAAGATTCAGCATTATGAAACCATTTTAACTGAGGTCGCAAAGCAGAGTTCAGCGAGGGAAAGAGTTGCTGATGATGCTGAGAGAGAAACTGATAAACTTAAAAAGTGTCAGTATATGGCCGATAGAATAGGGGAAGAATTCTCAGGAGTAATAAGTGGCATTACCAACTGGGGAATATATGTTGAACTTGAAAATACATGCGAAGGCCTTGTTCATATTTCAAAAATTAATGGTGATTATTATTTCTATGATGAAAATACATATGAATTAATCGGCGAAGCTACAGGCAAGAAATATTGTCTTGGCGATCATGTAGATATTATAGTAAATGATGTTGATATGACATTAAGGGTAATTGATTTTTTATTAAAGGAATAAGTTATGAGTAAAGATAGTAACGGCGCATTTAAGCTTGTTGCAAATAATAAAAAAGCATATCATGAGTTCTTTATTGAAGAAAAATATGAGGCTGGTATTTCCCTTTCTGGTACTGAGATTAAATCAATCAGAATGGGCAGATGCAGTATAAAGGAAGCTTATATTGAGATAAATAAAGGTGAGGCTTACATCATTGGAATGAATATAAGTCCTTATGAAAAGGGTAATATTTTTAATAAGGATCCAATGAGAACTAGAAAGCTGTTACTTCATAAGCAGGAAATAAATAAGCTTCTTGGTGCAACATCTGAAAAGGGTTATACAATCATGCCACTTCAGGTTTATTTAAAGAATAGCCTCTGCAAAGTTGAAATAGGACTTGCAAAAGGTAAGAAACTCTATGATAAGCGTGAAGATATGCAGAAGAAGGATATGCGTAGAGAACTTGAACGTGAGTTTAAGGTTAAAAATCTGTAAATAATAAAGGTAAATATTCCTTTGTTTAAACTACAGGTATATATAAAATAATAAATAAATATGATAAAATATTCCTGCTTATAAAAAGCAGAGAATTATATATGGGCTTGTAAAGGTTTCGACGGGGGCCATGCAGCCGGAGAAGCGAGTCGTCAGCGAGACGTAAAACGGCAAACTTAAATATAAACGCTAACGAAAATTTAGCTTACGCTGCCTAATTGCAGCGAGTCTGACCTAGAGCACCTACACTTTAGGATCCAGGCTTCGACTCTGTAGGAAACGATCGTTTCAAAGCTTTGAGGAACGAGGCGTATTATGAAGCTACTAAACCCGGAATGGTGACTGTTCCAGTCCGGTAGAGGGAATGTCAAATAATAGTCTACACTCGTAGAAGGACGGGGAATTGGCTTTCGGACGCGGGTTCGAATCCCGCCAGGTCCACTAAAACACATTTGGTCGAACCCGGTATAGGAGCGCGAGTTTACAGCACTCCCGCCAGGTCCACTAAAACACATATCAGGGGTGCACTTTGTGCATCCCTGTTTATATCTATGATAAGAATGGAGCCTATATGGATAATAAGTATTTTAATGAAGCACTATCAAGCATGGTTACAAATGCAGCCTATAAAGATGCAATAAAGCATATGTATGATAGTGGATTAACAGTAGCTGAAATTCATAATCAGCTTGATTATCCTGCATCAATTGAACAGATAGAAGCAGTAATATCTGATTATGAGAAAAAGAAAAATTCAGATGATTCTACGTATGCGTACATAGAAAAATACGATAAGTTTGGCAGAAAAAGTTATTTAAAGGTAAAGAAATAAATGAACATATAAGTAAAGCTTATCATTTGATAGGAATTTTTATTATTTTTGTCCCTTTTCGGAATAATGGGTCTGATTATTTATAGCATGCAATTAGTGCTTAAGTAATAAGAATATAGTAGAAGCACTAACAATTTATCATAAACAAAAGGAAAGCTAGTGCTTCGGCGTATAAAAAGCACTATAGGCACTAACAATTTGTAAAAAATAAAAGGAATGTTAGTGCCTAAATGACTTAATTAACCTAAAAGAACTAATTCAACCAAATGGGGACACTTTTACGAAAAGGGACTTATTTTTAAATATAAGATAATTGTAAATTGACGATATATTTTTGCTGATTTATAATGTCTAATGATTTAATAGGCGTACTGTTGCATCTTATAAATATATATGGAGGAAGAAATAAAATGATAAAAGTAGGTATTTTTGGATACGGAAATCTTGGAAAGGGCGTTGAATGCGCTGTTGCTAAAAATAAAGATATGGAGCTTGTTGCTGTATTTACAAGAAGAGATCCTGAAACTGTTAAGATTCAGACTCCATCAGCAAAGGTATATAAGGAAGATGAATTAAAGAACATGACAAATGATATTGATGTTCTTGTGTTATGCGGAGGAAGTGCTACAGATCTTCCAGAGCAGACTCCAAAGTATGCTGAATTATACAATGTTGTAGACAGCTTTGACACACATGCAAGAATTCCAGAGCATTTTGCAAATGTTGATAAGGCAGCAAAGGCATCAGGTAAGACTTGTGTTATTTCATGCGGATGGGATCCAGGAATGTTCTCATTAAATAGATTATATGCAAACTGCATTCTTCCAGATGGGAAGGATTATACATTCTGGGGTAAGGGCGTAAGCCAGGGACATTCAGACGCAGTTCGTCGTATTGATGGAGTTAAGGACTGCAGACAGTATACAATTCCTGTTGATGCAGCACTTGATGCAGTCAGAGCTGGTAAGCAGCCAGAACTTTCAACAAGAGAAAAACATACAAGAGAATGTTTTGTAGTTGCAGAAGAAGGCGCAGATCTTGCTAAAATTGAAAACGATATTAAGACAATGCCTAATTACTTCTCAGATTATGATACAACTGTTCACTTTATTTCTGAGGAAGAGATGAAGGCAAACCATAGTGGACTTCCACATGGTGGAAACGTAATTCGTACAGGTTACACTGGAATGAATAATGAGCACACTCATATTATTGAGTATAAGCTTACTCTTGATTCAAACCCAGAGTTTACAGGATCAGTAATTGCAGCATATGCAAGAGCTGTATATAAGCTTAATAAAGAAGGCCAGACTGGTTGTAAGACAGTATTTGACATTGCACCAGCATATCTTTCAGATTTAAGCGGTGAGGAAATTAGAGCACACTTATTATAGAAATTATGGAAAGAAACGTTGATGGCTATCATTTTTCCTGCGATGAAGATGCCAAGATGGCGCAGGAAGAATTAAAGAAAATAAATCTTATTTCTCAAAAGCTGAACGCAAATAATCCTCAGGCGACTTTGCTTGTTTATAACAAATGTATTCAGAGTAATCAGTTTACTACACCAATAGGCATTGATTATTTAAAGAGTTTACAGAGTTATCTTTTAAAAAGTGAAGCCATAAATCCAGAGGATATACTTGATATTCCAATTAGGATATCATACGCAGATGCATTAGAACTTAAATCAAATAACCGTTATAAGAATTTAGAAAAAAAAGATACGAGAGATTTTAGAGTACAGTTTAGGTTTTCGTTGTTTTTTAATATTGTTCTTATTGTTATGGTTATAGCAATGTTTGTGATTGCATTAAAGGCAGATAATCCAAATATTATTAATTATAAGAATGCAATTGTTAATGAGTATTCAGCTTGGGAACAGGATTTAACTGAAAGAGAAAATATAATACGGGAAAAGGAATCAGAACTTAATCTTAATTAATTCACGAATTAAACATACTTTTGCGTTATATTTTAGTGAAAATTAGGAAAGGGGATGCTTTTATGGATAAGTTAAAGGTACTCGTTGTTGATGATGAAAGCAGAATGCGTAAGCTTGTGCGCGACTTTCTCGTAAAGAAAGATTTTGAAGTAATTGAAGCGGCAGATGGAACTGAAGCTCTTGATATTTTTTATGAAGATAAAGATATTTCTTTAATTATTCTTGATGTTATGATGCCTAAAATTGATGGATGGCATGTGTGCAAGGAAATAAGAGAAACATCAACAGTTCCTATCATTATGCTTACTGCAAAGGGCGATGAAAAAGATGAATTAAATGGATTTGAATGTGGTGCAGATGAATATATCACTAAACCATTTAGCCCTAAAATATTAGTTGCCAGAGCAGAAGCACTTCTTAGAAGAAGTAATATAACTGACGATGCTAATTCAGTTATGGAATACAATGGTATTGTGCTAGATAAAACAGCACATACAGTATCAATAGATGGAAAAGATATTGAGCTTAGCTTTAAGGAATTTGAACTTTTAAGCTATTTCATGGAAAATCCATCAATTGCGTTATCAAGAGAAAAAATTCTTAACGGAGTTTGGAATTATGATTATTTTGGTGATGCAAGAACAATTGATACACATGTAAAGAAGCTTCGTGCCAAGATGGGAAATAAGGGAGATGTTATAAAAACCATCTGGGGCATGGGATATAAATTTGAGGTTTAGCAAACCGAAAACTCTTGTATCAGATATGATAATGATAAAAGAGTAAGAAAGTAATTTAGAGCAAGGAATATGAAAAGAATTTTCAAAGATAATCTAAAAAGAATAACAGCACTATTGTTAGTAGTAACAATGGTTATGTCTTCGAATACGTTAGTTTTCGCGGTGGAAAACGATACAAATAACGATAATAAGCCAGCTAAAGAATCTGCTATAGAGGTAGAAAAAACTGATGAGGCAGAAAAGCCTGAATCAAGTAGTACGCCTAAAACGGTTGAAGACCCTGTAACAGAGGAAGAGAAGGCTGATAAGGTTGAAGAAACTGGGGAAAATGGTATATCTACCCCAACTGAAAAACCTGCAAAAGAGAATGAGGACGCTGACAAAGTTGAAGAAGCTGGATTAGATATTACGCCTAAACCAGCTCAAAAACCTGCATTAATGGCAATAAACGCCAGTAAATCTAAAGCTCGCATGTTAGCCAGTGCACCTGAATCAGATGAAGCGGCTCGTGAAAGAGAATGTATGCCTTCCTCTCCTGATTATCTTAAGAAATTTTTGACATATTTAAATCTTAAATATCCTGATATAGAAATAAACCCTGAATTTGGTGCGGATGGCGGTGATAAAACGCTGGATTCAGGAAATGAACTTTACAATTTGTATAATGCAACCAAAATGAAGCTCCAGACTACATATAATAAGATTGAAATCAATGGAAATGAATATCCGGAGCTTACTAAAAATATGGTCCAGTTTAAGTATCTCGGTAACTTTGGTGGGCAAACAGGTTCGGATGAACGCGGAGATGCTGTATATAGCGATACTGTAAAGACGCTTATTATTCGAAATGTCGATGAGATTAGAAATCTTTATGTTCCAGCATCCGTAGAGACACTTATTATCGAAAACACAACTATTAACTGTTATAAATATCCAAGTGATTCACCGGGATTTCAGTGTGGAATGCTTCCAGGTGATCTTAAGTACTGCAAGAATTTAAAGAAACTTGTTATTAAAAATGTTAAGTTTGGTGATAATTACAAGCATCCGGAAATTGAAGTGGGTACATGGGGAAGCTGTCCATATGAGACAAGCTACGTATTAAATCTTCAGAATTGTACTAATCTCGAGGAGCTTGAAATCGATGTTTCCTTTGATGGTGCTGAGGAAGTGCAGCTTGCAATCGATGGAGGAAATGATAACTTATTTGAAAAGCTTAGAGCTGATAAGTGTAAGATTAATCCAGCACCTGGAACTGGACGTGCTCAGGTCAGCTTGTATGCAAATGAGAATTCTAATATATCAAAGTACTATAATTCAACTGAGACTGTTGAGTTTAAAAATAAACAGTTCCGTTTGTGGCTTTTAGAGGCAATTGGTGTTGACTTAAACCGTGATGGAGTTATTTCTCAGGCAGAGTTAGACGCCATTGAAACTTTGACAATTAATGATCAGACAGCGCATTATGCAAAACAGACTAGCCTTAGCGCTTTCCATGAGCTTGCAGATATCGGTCTGATGCATGGACTTAAGACTTTAGAGATTGACTTTTATGATCCAAGTTCATATTCGGAAAAAGGAAACAGGCATCCTCTGGA
>JAUNNN010000052.1 GCA_030531435.1 Lachnospiraceae bacterium | reverse complement strand
AGAAGTCTTGAATGTAAGTAGAATACATCACCAGGATAAGCTTCACGGCCTGGTGGACGACGAAGAAGTAATGAAAGTGTACGGTAAGCTGTAGCATGTTTACTTAAGTCATCGTAAATTACAAGTACATCTTCTCCGTTCTCCATCCATTCTTCACCAATAGCACATCCTGAATAAGGAGCTATATACTGAAGTGGAGCCATTTCTGATGCTGTTGAAGCAACAACTGTTGTGTATTCCATTGCGCCATACTCTGTAAGAGTCTTAACAATGTTAGCTACTGTAGAAGCCTTCTGACCAATAGCTACGTAAATACACTTAACTCCCTGTCCCTTCTGGTTAATAATTGTATCAACGGCGATAGCAGTTTTACCTGTCTGTCTGTCACCGATAATAAGTTCTCTCTGTCCGCGTCCAATAGGAATCATGGAATCGATAGCCTTGATACCTGTCTGAAGAGGTGTGTCTACAGACTTACGAGTGATAACACCTGAAGCAACTCTTTCGATCTGACGGAACTTATCTGTCTGAATAGGTCCCTTTCCATCGATAGGCTGTCCAAGAGCGTTAACAACACGGCCTAACATAGCATCACCAACAGGAACCTCAACTACTCGGCCTGTTGTTTTAACTGTGTCGCCTTCGTTAATATTCTTCTCACCACTAAGAAGAACGGCACCAACGTTGTCCTCTTCAAGGTTCATTACCATTCCAAATACTTCGCCAGGGAACTCTAAAAGTTCGCCCTGCATAGCATTTTCTAAACCATGAACACGTGCGATTCCGTCTGCAACCTGAATAACAGTACCTACGTCTGATACTTCAAGTTCGCCGGCATATCTTTTTATCTGATCCTTAATAACTGAACTGATCTCTTCCGGTCTTAAATTCATGGATCTTACGCACCTTTCTTAAATAATCTTCTTACTAAGCATTTGCAAGCTTTAAATCAAGCAATTCTTTAGTAAGTTTATCAAGCTTTGACTTAACACTTGAATCTACTACTCTGTCCTTTATACGAATAGTCATACCACCAATAAGTGATGCATCAACGGAATAATTCATTTCCATTGTTTCATAACTAGTAGTATTAAGAAGCTTACTCTCAACATCTGATTTCTGCTTATCGCTTAAAGGAAGCGGTGTAGTAACATATGCCACACCAATCTTTTTGAACTCTTTTACTTCAGCAATAAAGTAATCAAGAATACTGTCAATCTCAACAAATCTGCCATTTACAATTAACAGTCTTAAGAAACCTGTCATTTCTTCAGATGCTCTTCCTTTGAAGACATCCTCCATAACCTTTTCTTTCTCTTCTCTTGAAATCTGAGGATGATTCATCATCTTTCTAAAGTCATCATTGGCATCAAGTATTTCTTTTAATGCCTTGGCTTCTTCAAATAAAGAATCAATCTTATTCTCATCTGTTGCTAATTCGAAAAGAGCGTCTCCGTATGTTTTTGAAACTAGCTTTGCCATGTCTTATCACCTACTTCTCTAAGTGTCTCTTCTACAAGAGAATCCTGAACCGTAGTGTCAATAGACTGAGCAACCACCTTTCCTGCCATAAGAGATGCAATATTAACCATCTCTTTTTTCATCTCATCATAAGCCTTCTGCTTTTCAAGTTCTGCTTCTGCTCTGGCCTGTTTGATGATTCTGGCTGCTTCTTCTTTGGCTTCAGCTATGATTTGTGCTTCGTTTGCAACTGCCTTCTTACGAGCATCTGATAAAATCTCATCAGATTCCTTAGCAACGTTTTTCATTTTCTCGTCGTACTCGCTCTTTAAAGCACTTGCATCTTCTTTATCCTTGCTAGCTGCATCCAGATCGCCCTGAATCTTTTCCTGACGCTTTTTAAGAAATTCTCTTGCTGGATTAAACAAAAGATATGACATAAGCAAAAACAGTACAAATACTGAAATAGCAGTAAGAACTGAGTCTGCAATAAGCTGTAAGTCAAGATTAAATAATCTGGTCATTTCCTCGCCGGAAAGTAATACAGCGCTTGTAATCATATTCAAGCTTTAGCCTCCTTTCGCAATAATTTCTTCTCTTCTTAAAATTAGATAAGTGGTTTTACGAAGAGTAAAAGCATTGCTACAAGAAGTCCGTAAAGACCTGTTGTCTCGGCAACGGCCTGACCTAAAAGCATAGTAGATGTTACATCTGACTTTGCACCAGGATTACGTCCAACAGCTGCAGCTGCATGTCCGGCTGCGATACCCTGACCGATACCAGGTCCGATACCTGCGATAACTGCAAGACCTGCACCGATTGCTGAGCAACCTAAGATAAACTGTTCACCTGAAATATTCATGTTATTTCCTCCTTAAATATTGTTCATGAATAAATTAATCAACCCTCTCCAATGGCATCTGTAATATATGTCATTGTGAGCATACAGAATACGTATGTCTGAATTGCTCCAGAGAAAAGGTCAAAATATAAATGAAGCACTGATGGAATACCAATTTTTACAAAGATTGGAAGTAATCCATAGAAAAGTGCAAGCATTACTGTACCTGAAAGAACGTTAGCAAATAAACGTAATGAAAGTGATACAGGAACCGCAATATCTGAAATAATATTGATTGGTGCCCAGAATGGCCATGGCTGACACAAGCCTTTTATAAATCCGCTAACCTTCTGATATTTGATTTTGTTAAAGAAAATCAAACAGAATGTAATAATACCAAGTGGAAATGTAACACCATAGTCAGCTGTTGGTGCTCTTAATCCAAATACACCTGAAATATTACTTATAAGAATGAAAATAAAGATTGTGCTGATGTAGTTTAAGAACTTTGGTGCGCTCTTACCCATTACGCCTGTAATCATGTTATCAAGCATTTCAACAACAAGTTCAGCAACATTCTGAAATGCTGTAGGCGCCTTGTCAGGATCTGCCTTCTTAAGTGCACGATTTGCAAAAATACAAAAAGTCAAAAGAAGTAAGAGAACAACTAGCATACAAGCATGTGTCGTTGTAATCCACACATCCTGTCCAAAGAGCTGGTATTTCCACAACCCATGGATCATAAAATCAAGATTTGATGCATCTGCTAAAAGAATTGGATTCATCCTTTTATCTACCTCCGAATTTATTAATTATTGGGGTAAGATATGCCCCTGCTTTAAGTCCTAAATATCCAAAAATCAATGTTACTGGACTTCCTATATCGGTAACGCCTACTACAATCAAAACAACACATAAGATTAGATATCTAATAACTGTATATTTTCTCGTGTAGGCTATTGCTGATTTTTCATCAAGCATCACTGCTATGTCAATTCCATACGCCATGTGAACCGCGCATCCGATTGATGCGATAATTCCAATTATTAAGCCTATAGAATTATAAACCCTCTGTTTAGTACAAATAATAATCAAAAGCTCAACGACAACTCCAAAAATTATTATCCCAAGTATTAGCTGTCTTAAAGTCTTATTTTTCTTAATAAGGTCAATTATCATTTGCTTTTATCTTTATCAGGAGTATTATCATACGACGAGTACTGCTCTCCCGAAGGTTTATCATAAATATTTTTGGCGAATCTATAGACGTTTCTGGCTCCTGCCGCTGCCCCTAAAAAGAACATTATTATTACTACAAATGACGTATGAAGCCACCTATCAATATAGATTCCAAGAAATGTGCATAGGAAAATTGGAACTAGCATATTTATACCAAACTGCATGATCTGAGCTAACGATCTGTATACGCTATTTTGATATTTCACTCCGTCTTCCTTTCTTAATCCGACACATAGTTAATTATATAGGTAACACTAGTAAAAGTCTATAAAAAAATGCACTATGCGTGTGTCAAATTTGTTCATAATTTGTTAACAAATAAAGTGTGGTTAGATAGTATACTATGTCATAAAAAGGGGCCCACTTGTGGAATTTTTTATTACAGTCCTAAAATATGAGCTTAGGTCCCTGACCAAATAATAAACATCAGGAGGCAAAGATGGACTACCCTACACTTTACAGAAAAAGGCTTATCCCAAATGAATGCGTTTTGCTGAAGGACGATGTCATTACATATATGGATGACGAGGTCATCATAACAAAATGGAACGCATTAAAGCCTAAAAAAACACTTCATCACGGTTCATCATGCTACTTTCTAAATAAGGGCTATAAAGTAAGTAAGTTTCAGCGAGAGGATGATTCACTAATCTACTGGTATTGTGACATAATCGATCACGAATATGATGATAAAACTAATACATATGTTTTTACAGATTTATTAGTTGATGTAATTGTTTATCCTGATGAATCAGTTAAAGTTGTGGATATAGATGAGATTGTTGAAGCTCTTGAAACAAATCTTATAAATCCAGAGCAGTGTAAGACAGCACTCAGAAATTTAGATGCGCTTTTAAAAATTATTTATGCAGATAAGTTTGATACATTAAGAGCAAGATTGCCGGAATAAATTCGAGATATTTTTATTTCTGTAACATATAACAAAGAAAAGACACGCATTGCTGCGTGTCTTTTTATGTCTCATACCATGACCTACGGTCCTGGGAAGAATTATTTTACTTCGAATGTATCTGGTGTAATTCCGTTGAAGTTAGCTGCTGGAACTACTGCGCCAGACTTAACAGCTTCATATGCTTCAGCAAGCTTTGTAAGAGTATCAGCTGATAACTGCTGACGTCCTTCTGCTGAGATATATCCTGTTGAATCTGTTGTAGCATCAAGTGTGAAGTTACCACCCTTGAATGTACCATCATTGATTGCGTTAAGCTGTCTTTCGTTGTTGATATCCATGCACTTAAGAACTGATGTAAGGATGATGTTTCTTGAACCATTATCACCAAAGTCATACTGGTCAGCATCACAACCGATAACCATAACGTTCTCTGTTTCCTTAGCTGCTGTGAATACACCGTTACCTGAATCACCAGCTGCAACAAGCATTACGTCAACGCCTTCTTTAATAAGAGCTTCACCTACAACCTTACCTGTATCCTGATCTGCGAAAGAACCGATGTAGTTACCACCAACGTTAGCACTTGTTACATCTGTTCCAGCGTATGAAGGAAGCTCAACGAGCTCAGCTGTTGTTCCGTATACTGCATTAGCATATTTAACACCACACATGAAACCGTACTGGTAGTTAACGTTTGAAGGATAAGCGATACCGTTTACAACTGCAACCTTGTTTGTCTTTGTCTCAAGAGCTGCTGCAACACCTGCGAAGAAACCTGACTCCTGCTCTGCAAAACACATTGAATAAATGTTTGCACACTCAGCATCTGAACCATCTTCGTATGTAGGAGTTGAGTCTACAAGGATAAAGAACTTATCTGGGTTATCATCTGCGATATCACCGATAGCTGCGAACTGGAATCCACAACAAACGATTGCATCATAATCAGCAACGTTCTGCTCAACGAACTGTCTACAAGCTTCTGTGTCACCTGACTCTTCCTTAAGAGCGATTGATGTGCACTCTGGATGAGCCTTTACGAAATCTTCAACACCCTTGTATGAGTTCTGGTTGAATGAACCATCATCAACACCTGATGGGCTTGATACAAAAAGGATCTTCATACCTTCTGCATCTGCTGTTTCTTCTGTAGCTTCTTCTGCTACTTCTTCAACTTCCTCTTCTGTTTCTGTCTCTGCTTCAGCTGCTGGAGCTTCTGCTGCAGGAGCTGCTGCTTCTTTTGAACCACAAGCAACTAATGCTACTGTCATAGCTGTTGCAAGTAAAAGTGAAATAAATTTTTTCATAATTACAATTTCCTCCTATGAAATTAAAAGTACAAAATAAAATATACCACTATTTCATATAAAATGCTTTCCAAATTTTTTTGTAATATTGCACATTGTTTTGTGTATTTTTGTGGGAAATAAAGGGAAATAGTGAAGGGAAGCATGCTTTGCATGCTTCCCTTTTATGTCTCAAAGCCGACGGGCTCCCATGACCTGCGGTCCTGGGCAATACTAGAATAATTCTTTAACTGTTGGATAAATCTTTTTGAACTTCTGGTACTTAGCTTCATACTTAGCTGTAAGTTCTGGATCAGGAGTAACCTCACCAACAACCTTAACAAGCTTTCCAGCAGCTTCTTCAACTGATGCATATTCACCACATCCAACTGCTGCAAGAATTGCTCCGCCGTATCCAGGTCCTTCTTCAGACTCGATTTCCTGTACTGGAATACCAAGAACGTTAGCCATCATCTTCTTCCAAAGTGGGCTCTTAGCTCCACCACCACAGATCTTTGTCTTTGTAATGTTAATTCCCTGTGCCTTAGCAACTTCAAATGAATCTCTGATACCAAAACATACACCTTCAAGAACTGCCTGTGTCATATCAGCTCTTGTTGTATCCATACTCATACCAATGAACATTGCTCTTGCATCAGCGTTGTTATGAGGTGATCTTTCACCCATAAGGTATGGAAGATAGAATACATTATTTTCACCAAGCTTTTCTTCAATACCTTCCTGCTCTTTAGCAAATTCCTTTGTCTTAAGGATATCTTCCATCCACCATTTATTACATGATGCAGCTGAAAGCATACATCCCATAAGGTGGTAGTTTCCATCTGAATGTGCAAACGCATGAAGCGCATTTTTGTCATCTACAGTAAACTCTTTGCTTGATATAAAGATAGTACCTGATGTTCCAAGTGAAATATTACACATTGCATCACCAACTGTTCCAGTTCCTATTGCAGCTGCAGCATTATCACCTGCACCAGCGATAATCTTAACTGTCTCAGGAAGTCCAAGTTCCTTGGCAATATCCGCTTTAATATTTCCAACTACTTCATAACTTTCGAATATCTTAGCAAGCTGCTCTTCCTTAACTGAGCAGATTTCCATCATTTCTTTTGACCAGCATTTATTTTTTACATCGAATAAAAGCATACCAGATGCATCTGAAACATCAGTACAGTGAACGCCTGAAAGCATATATGCTATATAATCTTTTGGAAGCATAATCTTTGCAATCTTTGCAAAGTTTTCAGGTTCATTTTCTTTTACCCATAATACCTTTGGAGCTGTAAATCCAGCAAAAGCAATATTAGCTGTATACTGCGAAAGTTTATCCTTTCCAATTACATTATTAAGGTATTCAACTTCCTTTGTTGTACGTCCATCATTCCAAAGAATAGCAGGGCGAATAACATTATCATCTTTATCCAAAATAACAAGTCCATGCATCTGTCCACCAAAACTGATACCTGCAACCTGTGATTTATCACATTCACTTGTTAATTCCTTAAGTCCTTCCATTACTGCTGTCCACCAGTCTTCTGGTTTCTGCTCTGACCAGCCTGGATGTGGAAAAGCTAATGGATATTCCTTTGATACGATTTTTTCGATTTTACCATCAGCTGTCATAAGAAGCATTTTTACTGCTGATGTTCCTAAATCAACACCAATATATAACATGTGCACCTCCAATAATTGTTTTACTTTGTTTACTCACTAAACTATTTATACATCTTTTTATATAAAAAATCAAGACTGCTCAAGGTTTAAGTCATGAACAGTCTTAATAATATGTTGGCATATGCCTTTTATATTTCACCCACGCTCTACGTGCCTGGGATGCTATTTAAATAATCCCTTTTTCTTTTTTTCTGTCTTAGGATCGTCACCCTTGCTAGCTGTATATCTCTCAGCCTCGTGAAGTGAATCTCCCGTTAGGGAATCAAACTTTTTAATAAGCTCTTTTGCCTCACTACTTAGTTTGTCAGGTGTCTGTACAACGAGTGTTACATAATGATCACCTCTGACATCTTTATTTCTAAGTGAAGGTACACCCTTACCTTTAAGTCTAATCTTTGTATCTGTCTGTGTTCCAGGCTTTACTTCGTAAATAACCTTTCCATCAACAGTATCAATTAGAATATCTCCGCCAAGTGCAGCTGTTGCAAATGAGATAGGTGCATTTGAGAAAATATGCATATCCTGTCTCTGGAATATTTCATGCTGCATTACAGAAACTTCTACTAAAAGATCACCTCTTGGACCACCATTTATACCAGGTTCACCTTTTTCACGGATTCTAACACTCTGTCCGTGATCAATACCTGCAGGAATTGAAACAGAAATCTTTTTACGGCTTGCGATGTATCCAGTTCCACGACAGTCAGTACATTTTTCTTTTATTACCTGACCAGTTCCCTGACAGTCTGGACAAGTCTGAACATTTCGTACCATACCAAATAATGACTGTGATGTGAAGACAATCTGACCCTTTCCATCACACTTAGTACATTTTTCTTTACTTGTTCCAGGCTTTGCACCAGAACCACCACATGTCTTACATTCGTCTTTAAGATTTACTTCTATTTCCTTTTCACAGCCAAAAACAGCCTCTTCAAAAGAAATTCTAACACCAATTCTGACATTAGCACCTTTCATAGGGCCATTATTTGCGCCACGGCGGCTTCTTCCACCACCAAATAAATCTCCGAATATATCGCCAAAGATATCGCTGAAATCAGCTGAATTGAAATCAAATCCGCCGCCACCCCAGCCGGCTCCACCCTGTTCAAAGGCAGCATGTCCAAACTGATCGTACTGACGTCTCTTATCTGCATCAGATAAAACAGCATACGCTTCTGATGCTTCTTTAAATTTCTTTTCAGCTTCAGCATCACCCGGATTTGCATCCGGATGATACTTCTTAGCTAAAACTCTGTATGCTTTTTTGATTTCTGCGTCATTTGCAGACTTGCTGACGCCTAAGACTTCATAATAGTCTCTTTTTGTCTCAGCCATTTATTTATACTTCCTTAAAATCTCCGTCTACTACGTCACCATCGTAGCTGTCATTTGCACCAGCATTTCCCATATCAGGTCCTGCTCCAGTAAAGCCTGACATATCTGGGCCAGCGCCACCCTGTGCAGCCTGAGCCTGCTCATACATCTTTTCAAATAACTTCTGAGCACCTGTCATAGCCTTTTCCTGAGCTGCCTTAAGCTCTGTAACCTGTTCTGGAGTAGCATTATCTGTATCGAAAGCTTCAACTTTCTCTTTAAGTGCCTTTAACTCCTCTTCAACTGCTGCCTTGTCAGCTGCATCAATCTTATCGCCAACTTCTTCCATAGCCTTCTCTGTCTGGAATACGAATGAATCAGCATCGTTCTTTGCATCAACAGCTTCTTTTCTAGCCTTATCCTGAGCTTCGTACTCAGCCGCTTCCTTAACTGCTTTTTCGATATCATCATCAGACATTGAAGTACCTGAAGTAATTGTAATATGCTGTTCCTTACCTGTTCCAAGATCCTTAGCAGAAACATTTACGATACCATTTGCATCAATATCGAATGTAACTTCAATCTGTGGCATACCACGTCTTGCTGGTGGGATACCATCAAGTCTGAACTGTCCAAGTGACTTATTGTCTTTTGCAAACTGTCTTTCACCCTGTACTACATTGATATCAACAGCTGTCTGGTTATCTGCTGCTGTTGAGAAGATCTGGCTCTTCTTTGTAGGAATTGTTGTATTTCTCTCGATAAGGTGAGTAGCAACACCACCCATTGTCTCGATTGAAAGTGTAAGTGGTGTGACATCAAGAAGAAGAATATCTCCTGTTGTTGTATCACCATCAAGCTTACCACCCTGGATAGAAGCACCAAGAGCTACACACTCATCTGGGTTAAGTGCCTTTGAAGGCTCCTTGCCTGTAAGCTGTTTAACCTTTTCCTGTACTGCAGGGATACGTGTTGAACCACCAACTAAAAGAACCTGACCAAGATCAGCATTTGTGATTCCAGCATCCTTCATAGCATTCTGAACAGGAATAACTGTTCTATCTACAAGGTCATGTGTAAGCTCATCAAACTTAGCACGTGTTAAATCCATATCAAAGTGCTTTGGTCCCTCAGCTGTTGCTGTAATGAATGGAAGATTAATGTTTGTTGTTGTAGCACTTGAAAGCTCTTTCTTAGCCTTTTCTGCAGCTTCTTTAAGTCTCTGCATAGCCATCTTATCATTAGAAAGATCAACACCTTCTTTATTCTTGAACTCTGAGAGCATGTAATCTGTAATCTTATTATCGAAATCATCACCACCAAGGAATGTATCACCGTTTGTAGCTAAAACTTCGATTACACCATCACCGATTTCAATGATTGATACATCAAATGTACCACCACCAAGGTCATATACTAAAATCTTCTGTTCCTGCTCGTTATCAAGACCATATGCTAAAGCTGCTGCTGTAGGCTCGTTGATGATTCTCTTTACATCAAGACCTGCAATCTTACCAGCATCCTTTGTAGCCTGACGCTGTGAATCGTTGAAATAAGCTGGAACTGTAATTACTGCTGAATCAACTTTTTCTCCAAGGTAACTTTCAGCATCTGCTTTAAGCTTCTGAAGAATCATAGCTGAAATTTCCTGAGGTGAGTACTTCTTATCATCGATAGTAACCTTCTCATCCTTACCCATTTTTCTCTTAATAGAAGAAATAGTCTTGTCAGCGTTTGTAACTGCCTGACGCTTAGCAGGATCACCAACGATTCTCTCACCTGTCTTTGTGAATGCTACTACTGAAGGAGTTGTTCTAACACCTTCTGCGTTAGCGATAACTGTAGGCTTACCACCTTCCATAACGGCTACACAGCTGTTTGTTGTACCTAAATCAATACCAATTGTTTTTCCCATCTTTCTGTCCTCCTTTATTGTACGACTGCCACCATTGAATGGCGAACAACTGAATCTCTATATGTATATCCTTTTTGGAGTTCCTGAGCGACTATTCCGCTCTCGTACTCCTCAGATTCTACCTGCATTACAGCATTGTGTAATTCAGGATTGAACTCTACTCCGACTGCTTCGATTGGCTTAACACCCATGTTATCAAACTCAGTTAATAACTGCTTATATATCATCTGCATTCCCTGAGCTAATGCTGACTCTTTCTGTTCAGCTGGGATTGTCTGAAGTCCTCTCTCGAAGTTGTCTACAACTGGAAGCATTTTTTCAATTACTGATTTAGCTCCCATTTCATACATTGAAGCCTTTTCCTTCTCTGTACGTTTTCTGAAATTCTCGAATTCAGCCATCTGACGCTTTACTCTGTCTTCAAGCTCTTCGATTTTTTCATCTTTTTTATCTTTCTTTTCTTTTTTCTTTTTCTTCTTGTCCTTATCAGCTTCCTCAGCTTCTTCTGTAGTATCTTCTACAGTGTTTTCACTAGCTTCAGCTGTATCTTCTGTATCAGGTGCCTCTTCTGTATCTTTAACTTCTTCAGTTACCTGATCTTCAAGAATCTCTTCTTTATTTTCCAAGCTAAAAATTCCTCCTTGCTACTTCTTTTTATATATCGAATCAAGCTGTCCTGTAATAGACTTAAGTGTCTTAACAACCTTATCGTAGTCCATTCTCTTTGGTCCGATAATTCCTATCGTACCCTTCATACCTTCATCAAGTTCATAAGTTGCAGTAACTACGCTGCAATCTTTCATATTATCAACAGGTGACTCTTCTCCGATGTAAACCTGAATTCCTTTGCTATCGGATTCATCCTTCTGCATTGTTTCATAAACAATTTCTGTAAGCTGTTTCTTTTCTTCGAAGGCATTGATAATTTCACTTGCTTTTGCGTTATCAGATAATTCAGGGTATTTGAAAATATTATTTGCACCGCTTGTATAAATTTCAAGGTCATCATCGGGCTTAATTGCTTCGCCAACTGCATCGATAATGTAGCTTACTATTTCTGAATGGATACCTGCCTGTTCCTTCATCTTAGCAATCATTCCAAGATTTATTTCTTCAACTGTAAGTCCGCTAAGGTTTGTATTAAGAAGAATATTCAGTTTAAGTAATGTCTCATCATCAATTGCATCTTCAGTTTCAATTATCTGATTCTTAATGAGATTACCCTCTGCAACAATTACTACAATAATTCTTGTAGCATCCATTTTAGAAAGCTGAATAAATTTAAGTTTATTTCTATGAGTCTGTGGAGCAGAAATCATTGTAGCGTAGTTTGTATTAACAGCTAAAGATTTAGCGACCTGTTTTAAAAGGCGCTCCATCTTATCAGCTTTCTCTACGAGGATTTCTTTCATTTCCTCAACTTCTTTTTTCTCATCCTCAAGCATTCTGTCTACATAGAATCTGTAGCCTTTATCTGAAGGAATTCGACCAGCTGATGTATGTGGCTGCATTAAGTAACCAAGTTCCTCAAGATCAGCCATCTCATTTCGTATTGTTGCTGGCGAAATATTTAACTCCGCATATTTGGAGATTGTCCTGGAGCCAACTGGTTCGCCAGTATCAAGATACGTTTTGATTACAGCATATAATATTTGTTTTTTACGTTCATCAAGTTCCATGACTACCTCCTTATTTGTTTCTTGTTAGCACTCGATGTAGTGGAGTGCTAACATCTGTTAATAATGTACCATTCACTTTCTGGGATGTCAATAGTTTTTGAAAGGGGGAATTGTGAAAAACTTGTGAAATAATAAAAGAGACACCTCTCACGAGATGTCTCTTCTTACCATAGAAATAATAGATTAGATATCGAAGCTACCTGCTGCTACTCCGTTTACTACATAGTAAGCTCTGCTGTCGTCAACATTAACGTAAACTTCAAGCTTCTTCATTTCTTCTTTGTTCTTTGTAGCCTTGTAAGCTGCCTTAGCCATCTTTACAAGCTGTTCTGCGCTGTAATCCTTACCAGCGAACTGAACTGCAACTGTTGCCTTAACGTCAGCTGCCTTCTTTGCTGGAGCCTTTTTAGCTGGAGCTGCTTTCTTTACTTCT